>JAUYEF010000160.1 GCA_030691635.1 Bacillota bacterium | reverse complement strand
CTAACGTCAATCCAGATTCGCGCAGGGTCAGTTGCGTAACACGGAAGAGCGACTCTGGATCGAGTGGGTCCGTCCCGGCGACTATCTCGTCACCATCATTCAGTCCGTCTCCATCGGTGTCTGATACTTTCGGATTTGTGTTGTTCTCATACTCTTCCAAGTTGGACATCCCATCTGCGTCCGTGTCTGATTGGGTCTCGCAGGATTCGGCAGAATCAAACCAGATAATCTCCCATGCGTCTGGCAGGGTGTCCCCGTCACCATCAACAATTATGCGCACGCTCTGCGAAGCCTCCCCTGCGTTCTTGGCGTTGATCTGGATCTGTCCGAGATACTCGCTTTCTGCATCTGCAGGCACGAGGAACGTAAACGAGAACGACCGTTCCTCGCTTGCCAGGATGAGGGGAACCGAGAATTCTGTATCTCCAACGGCCTGAAGGCTGTGACCTACCGCGCTTTGCATTCCGGACGCAGAAACCGATACGTCTTCAAGCGGGTACTGCCTTCCGCCTTCCTGGACCCGGCTTGAGATAGTGAGGTTCTCCCCCGGCGCCGCGCAGACTTCTATGTCGGTCGGAGTGACGACCATGATAGCTGGCCGGAAGGGCTGTTCCATGACACACAGCACGACAGGCAATTCTCCAGCCGAGGTGGCATCGCGCAGTTCCACACGCAAGCGAAAGGTGCGTCCCGCTGCCTGAGGAATGGAGATTTCTTCCACCATTCCGACATGGCCTGAGTACGTGGCGAGGATCTGTATTTCATCTGTGTCAAGTACAGGGTTGTGGCCTATGTGCCTGTCGCCCTCAAAAATGTGAAGGTCCGCATCTCCGAAGGGTTGAGCAAGACGAACCGTCAGGGTTTGGGCATCGGAGCTGACAATGTACGACTTCTCAAAGACCGGGTCTTGGGTGGAAAGCTTCAACTTCTGCCTATATGTCTCTCTCATGGACAGATCCACGGCATCCTGCAGAGTCAATGACGATCCCTTTGCATATAATGCCCGGGATTTCGCCTGCGTGAGCTCGAGGTCGCTTTTGCTGGAAGTGGAGGTCAGCCAGTCGCCCAGACTGTAGTTGAAGAATTCGTAGTCCCTCCACCAAGGACCGTTGTGCGCCCATACCTGAGCATAATTGCAATCCAAGCTTGTCTCTCCGAGACTGAGCGTTACAGGGACCAACTTTGACTCACCTGTGCCGACATCGGGAACCGAGCACATGGCGCTGCTGGTGAGAATATCCTTTGATGAAAGAAGAGCGAATTCTCTCGGCCTACGCGACTGATAGTTTTCGGCGATGACAGAAATGTCGGATGGACTTCCAGTATTTGTAACTTGAACCTGTAGAGTCACTTCGGCTTTGCGCGGGTCAAAGGTCACAACGCCCTCATGAACCTCGATTGCCAGATCGGAAAATATACTCTCAATTTTGTCTATACTGCAGCCAAAAGACGCGCCTGTCTTGAGGTAGCGAGGCTGCTGAATTTCCCCGGCTATAAAGCGGTTGATAGCCCACAGATGTTCCCGTAGCTCTCTCATGTCTTTGACCAAGTTAGGGCCCGCGGACCTCCAGATCGAGTCCAGGTCTTCTCTCGCATGGGCTTCCACCTGCGCTATGATCTGATCAGTTCCAATTAGGCCCACGTCAATTACCAGCGATACTCCCCCGCTCAGCACCGCAGTCAGGTGGCCGACAGTGCCCAAGATAGAGATCCCCGTTTTCACGACCTTTCCCCAGGGAACCCACTTCTTTATGATGGTTTCGTCGTGCAGAAAGCGGAGATATGAAGGGTGGATGAGCAGTTCCGTGCTCTGATAGGACACAGGCATATCGGGGTTCAGATCGCACTCCGGCAAATAGAGGATAACCTGAGAGGAACTGATGCGCTCCAAAAGAATGTCAAGTATGCGGCTCCGCCTATCGTTAAGGTAACTCATCGCCCTTTCGAAGGAAAACCAGGGGTCGGGCTCGATCCAGACTGTGTGCAGCTCGAAATCAGACTTGGCGCGAGAGAGCTCGGACTCGGTTCTCCTGAAAGGGTCCCAACTCATGAGCTGATCGGGCGACACGAAGTTATTCTTGCGCTTTTCGCGTTTTCCGTCGACAACGACGTAGTGATACCCGTACTCATAGCCCCCGTCAGAAACAGGAAGAAACAGAGGTCTTAACTGTACAGCAAGCTCCTCGCCCACATCATGGACCTCATAAACGTTTTTGCCGATCCAGAGAATACCTTTGGCAAGCCTTGTAGCCTCAGAATCAGAACAGCGATAAGTTTCCTTTACCAGCCCGACTAACTCTGGCGTATCCTTAACGGATGCTCCCAGTGAGAGCAGTCCTCCTGCTATCGAGAAGATGCGCACAACATTGTCCGCAGCGTCGTACTCGTAAAGAGCTTCATCCACGCGGCTGCTCATCTCGCTCATTTCCGTTACATCCCTCTTGGCGAGGTTCAGCAAACGAAACTCGATTGTTCCGAAGGTGTTGATAAGCAGCCTGGGCTTCTCGTCGTCTATCGGGATGTCAATTTGGTAAGACGGCTTCCCCGCATAGAAACGAGCACTGTCTCCCTGCGCGAGCCCGTGTCTTACTGTGATGTAGTACCATGCGTAAGAAACGCCGTCAAACTGGTAACCAACACTGGCCTCTGTGACCGATGTGGTCTGAATCACCGTGTTGGTTACTGCCGAATAAAGGTCAACGCTCGTGGCCTGTACCGGCTTGCCTGTGCTGTCGAGAATTAGGCCCGAAATGATGCAGGACTTCTGGTCGGTGGAGAATTCCTTGGAGGCAACACAGCCATTGAGGGACACCGTCAGAACATAATCCCCAGTGTGTGGGAAAGTGAAAGGGCTGGCCCACCAGACCATGCTCGAGGGATCGTAAGCAAGTGACCCGGACAGTAGCTCAGCGCCCGCCTCAGTAACTGCGAAAGTCGCGTCACCTGAGCTTACATCAGTGCCAGATGCAAGATCCCGGGCGGAAGCTCTGACCTCGATTGACCCAGTACTTTCGTTGTACGAAAGAGACACACTGATGTCATACACACGGGCCGTATCGACGGTGAAGAGGCCCGACTCGTCATAATGCACAAGAGCGACCCCGCGGGGCGAGGCCATCACACGAATCTGAAACCTATCGCTGGTCACACCCGGCATGTCCTTTGCCACTTGCCATGCGATATGCTTGACCTCAGCGGAGGGAATTTGAGCGCCAATGTCGCCGGAAAGACTGACCACCGGAACAACCCAACTGGCCCCGCCATCATCAGAGGCGACCATTGTAATGTCATATGGCTCGGCCTCTCCCCCGCCCAGCCTATAGTAGACGTCCACTGTACCCGCACCGGTTTGGGAAGCCCTGACGTCGGAAACCTCAGGCGGCGTGCTTAGTCTCAGCTCGACTGGGTTAGAAAGCTTTCCGTCCGGATTTTTGACCGTCACGATGTAGACTCCTGGCTCCGCGTTTTGCATGGGTTCGCGACTCAGCAACGTGGTGGCGTCGGACTCCAGAACATTGCCGTGACCAACCAGGTGCCAGTCGGCTTTCCAGTAGATCTCGTCTACGGCGCCTTCGTCAAAACCGCTGCCGCTAATCTGAAGGGTGAACTCGCTCGGGGCGACTGTCGCGGGTTCAACCGATTGGATAATGGGTGCATTGTTCTGGCTCTCCAGGCTGTAGACTATTTCTCTGGAGTCAGGGTAATTACCGACGATAAGAAAGATTTCGGTCTCCTCAACGCTTCCTAGCTCCAAGCCAAATTGGTCCACCACGACAAGGTAGCTGGGCGAGGTGTCAATGTTGATTCTTTTCGCCGCCCACAGCAGCGTGTGATGAGGGCTATAGGCAGTCAAGCCAAAGCCTTGTTCGTTGACGAAAGCCGCCCAGTGTTCTGTCGGGGCGAAGTACAGACTCGGATGTCCTGGGGGTTCCGCTGGCAAGGAGTGTTCCTCGACCTGGCCATGGCCCCAAGAATCCTCCGCGGTGTAAGTCATAAGCCGGGAGAGATTACTATTCAGGGTAAGCGCCCGGCCAACCCATGTTCCCTGTGAGAACGATGTGAGCCATACTCCTCGGCAGATAGAGCGTATGTGTGGTATGGAGACAGAACGCATCG
>JAUYEF010000005.1 GCA_030691635.1 Bacillota bacterium | reverse complement strand
GTTGTTGCAGGCCCCCGTGTTCTCGTCGGCCGGCGAAACCTGGTACCAGGATATGGTCGCTCACTGGGCGCACGATTATGTCCGCCTGCTCTGGGAAGAACAGGTATCCGACGGGTTTCAAGGCTCATGGGCCGGCTACAGCTCTTCAGTCTTCATGCCGCAAGCTTCCTGTACACGGGCTCAGATGGCGGTGCTGCTCGCTAAGGCCTTCCGCCTTGCCCCACAGGCCGTGGGCCAGACATTCTCGGACGTGCCGCCCGGTTATTGCATCTGCTACAACAAGCCTGCCCACCCTTACATCGAAGCGGCGGCAAGGAAGTCCCTGATAAAGGGCACCGGGTATGGGGCTTTCGCGCCTGAGAGGGGTGTTAGACGCGAGGAAGCCATAGGCATGATCATCAGGGGACTCGACATAGGGTACTTTCTTGACACCCTCGACCAGAACCGGATCACCACACTGCTCGGGCGGTTCCTCGATGGCGCCTCCGTGAGCCAGTCGCTCCGGACGGAGCTGGCCGCGGCAACTCTCCTCAAAGTGGTCTACGGCTATCCCGATCGCACATTGCGGTCCTCACAAGACCTTCTGAGAGGCGAAGCCGCCGCCCTCATAGCGCGCTCATGCATGATAAGGGCCAGGTCTTCCCTTCCCTGCTTCTCGCCTGACGGAGATGGTGTGGAGGACACTGTCCTCATCTCCCTGGACACCCTGAAGAACCGGGCAGTGCTGGACTACGGGATTGTGATAGATGACCTTGCCGGCCAGCCCGTCCGCTGGTGGTATGGCTGGATTGGCTCCGCTTCACCGGTCCCCCCAAACCCAGAAAGGTGGGATGGCACGGATGGCGGTGGACGAAGGTGCGGTGACGGCCTTTACCTGTACGCAGCCTGGGTCAGGGACCGGCAGGGGCAGATCCACTGGTCGGCGTACAAGCCGCTCATGCTCGAGAGGCCAGCCGTATGGGCCTTTGTGGACCCGGCCGTCGTCATGCCGGGAGGTAGCACGGAGCTCAGCGCCTATGCATCCGGGCGCCCGGCGCGCGTGTTGTGGAAGGACACGGGAAGCCCGATGATGTTGGCCGGTGGCCACTGGACCACTCATGTGCAGGTCCCGCCGGGGTGTGACGAGGGCGAGTATTGTCTGACCGTGGAGGCGACGTACCAGTCGAGCGCGACCAGGCAGGCCGTCGCCCACTACACTGTGATCGACCCGTTCCCGCTTGCATCCAGGGTAGTTCCATCGCCGGCGTCCCCGGGGCAGGCGGTTGCGATCTTCGCGTACACATCCGAGAGAGTCACCGGTGTCGACGCTGTCCTTCCGTGGGAAGACGTTCCTCGGCCGCTCACGCACGTCTCTACGGGAACGTGGCGCCTCGACAGCCGCGTTCCGCGAGATGCGCTGCTCGGCAGATACGCCATCCGGGTGACTGCCCGCACGCCTTCGCGGCACAAGACGGTGACGGTATGGCTGGAGGTGACAATGGGGCCGCTACAGGACTACGTGTTCAGCCTGGTCTCGTGAACCTGGTGTAATGGGGCTGATCTCGTGACCTGGGTCTCGCGACCCTGGCCGCCTGCGATACGTCTATTGGAATTGCCCGGATACTGGTCTCGCATAATGCGAAAAGCGGCAGTCCCGTTTGGGCTGCCGCCTGCCCTCCGTTGCTATAGGGCTCTGTCGCAGTGGGTTGAACCGGCGTCTCTTGTCGCCCGAAGATTGCTTCCACTGTCGCCGGGGACTGCGGGGACTAGATCTCCTCGTCTATCTCCAAGATGGGCAGATCCACGTCGATGATCTCGGGGTACTTCAGCCCGCTCCCGGTGTTCAGTATGACAACTCGCTCGTGGGCCCCGAGGAAGCCGCTCTGCCGCAGTTGCTGCGCGGCCGCCACCGCAGCGCCGCCCTCCGGGCAGATGAACATACCCTCATCCCGGGAGGCGAGGAATGTGCCTTTCAGGATATCTTCGTCCGAGACTGCGATCGCCGTGCCGCCTGTCTCGCGGCAGGCTTTCAACACGATGAAGTCGCCCAGAGCCTTCGGCACACGCACGCCGCCGGCGAGGGTGTGGGCGCCCTGGAAGAACTCGGACGCCTCCTTGCCCTCGTTCCAAGCCTTGACTATCGGCATGCAGCCCTTTGCCTGGACCGAGATGAGCTTGGGCCTCTTCGAGCCTATCCAGCCCATCTCCTCGAGCTCGTCAAGCGCTTTCCATATTCCGATCAGGCCGACTCCGCCGCCGGTCGGGTACAGGATCGCGTCCGGGACTTCCCAGCCGAACTGCTCGAGTATCTCGAGCCCCATGGTCTTCTTGCCCTCAATGCGGTAAGGCTCTTTGAGTGTGCTGGCGTCGAAGTACCCGTACTTCTTCACGGCCTTGCCCACGATCTTGCCGGCATCCGAGATGAGCCCCTTCACCAGGTACGTGCGGGCGCCGTACGCGTAGCACTCCTTCATGGTGATCGCAGGAGCGTCAACCGGCATGACGACTACCATCTCCACTCCCGCCCTGGCCGCATAGGCGGACCAGGCGCCACCCGCGTTACCGGCGGTCGGCATGGCGACGGTCTTCAGCCCGAACTCCTTGACCTTGGACATCCCTGTGGCAGCCCCGCGCGACTTGAACGTGCCCGTGGGATTCATCCCTTCGTCTTTCACCCAGAGGTCTTCGATGCCGATGGCCTTGCCCAACCTGGGTGTCTTGAGGAGCGGGGTCATCCCCTCGCCGAGCGACACGATGTTGCTGTCATCTTCGACCGGGAGAAACTCGCGGTACCTCCACATGCTCGCCACGCGGCCGGCAAGGGCCTCTTTGGTGACAGCGGCCTTCACTCTGCCGAGATCATAGCGCACGAGCAGCGGGCCGCCACAGGCGCAGAGGTTATACACCTCTGAAGAACTGTAGGTGTGCCGGCACTTCGCGCACTCTAGGTGTGTAACGTAGCTCAATCGGTGTCGTCTCCCTTCCAGCGTCATTTACGGTGAGGGGGTGGAGCGAGCCAGCCCATCCTGCCCATTGTCGGCACTTACGTCTACCCGGCATTCATTGTATCTCGATCCCAGGCCGATGTCAGTGGGGCCGGCCGGTGTCATGTAGTTGATGCTCTGCCCATTCGACGGCGATCCGCCTTCGAACACATATGCCGTGCCCGGCGCAAGGTCTCTGTCCACCCTGAGCACCGCCCTGACGGATCCCGTTTCGTTGCTGAGCAGGACACGGTCGCCATCACTCACCTGACGTGCGAGAGCATCCACGGCTGAGACGAATACCTCGAGCGCCGGGCGGCCGATCCTGTCGTAGAACTGGCTGTGCAGCGCGTTAGGATGGCGCCGCGATATGAGCGTGAGCGGGAACCGGGCGCTGCCGGCAGGATCGACAAAGCCTGCGTAACCCCTGCTTTCGGGGTCCTCACACGCGCAGCGCTCGGAGTAGAACTCGAATTTGCCGCTCGGAGTTGCGAACTTGCGGTCGGCCCATGCGACTTCAGAGGCGCCGGGGAATCTTATGCTCTGCCCCAGGAGGGCCTGTGCGCCGGGCAGCAGCCCCTGCGCCACGAGAGGCGCTATGGCTTCATCCATCCATTCAAGCGCGCTCCGGGCCGGGAAACTCGCAACCTTAAGGTCCTGAGCGATGTCCGAGAAGAAACCCCAGTCCGGCCTGGCTTCTCCGAGGGGTTCGACGGCCTTCTGGGCGAAGACGGCATGATTGTGCCATGAACAATAGTGGATGTTGTCCTGCTCAAGGAATGTGGCGGCAGGCAGCACCAGATCGCACCGCCTGGCCGTGTCTGTCATGGAAAAATCGACGCAGACCTTGAACGGCACAGCGTCCAGTGCCTGCTCCAGGCGTGCAAGCCCAGGGCTCTGGGCGAGCGGGTTCGACCGCGCGAAGAAAGCGACTTCGACCGGCGGGCTGGCCGCGATGATCTCATCTCCAAGGCTAACGCGCTGGAAGGTCCGTGTCTGGCGCGCGCCCACAAGCTCAGAACCACGGAGGTTTACCAATCTGCTCGACACGTGACCGTTCGCGTAGTTGACTCCTCCGCCCCGCACACCGATGCTCCCGCACAATGCACCCAGGGCATCGACCGCACGGACTGTCTTGCCTCCGTGCTTGTGTCTCTGTAGACCGTATCCAAGCAGGAAGCACACCGGCCTGCGCAGCAACTGCTCAGCAAACGCCTTGATCTCGCCCTCGGGCACGCCCGTAGCCCATGAAGCCCGCACGAGGCTCCAGCGGCTCGAGATAGCCCGGAAGCCATCGTAGCCAAGGGAATTGCGCGCAAGGAAGCTCGTGTCGCACGCATTCGTGGATGCGAGATGGTTCGAGGCCGCGAGGGCAAGAGCTCCGTCCGTGCCGGGCATGGGCCGGATGACAATATCCGCTAGAGACGCGGACGCCGTCTTCACTGGATCTATTACAATGACTCTGGCCCCGAGGCTGCGCGCCTGCTTGAGTAGAGGCACTAGGTGAATGTTCGTCGCCGCTGGATCGCGGCCCCAGAGCACTATGGTGCGGGCATTTAGCACATCGAACGGGTCATTCGCGAGGTAAGCGCCGAAATCGTGCACCTGCGCGGCGATCCCCGCGCCCCAGCAAAGGCTTCCGGCAGGTAGGGTGGCACCCCCGAGAGCGTTGAAAAGCCGCTCGCTGAGGTTGTGGAGGTGGCCCATGGAACCAGCGTCGTGGTGGTAGTATAACGAATCGCTGCCGTGACGCGCCACAGCGTCAGAAATGCGTTCGCATACCAGCGCGCGTGCCTCGTTCCACGTGACCTGCTTCCATCCTCCCGCAGAACGCAACAGCGGGTGGAGCAGCCTTGTGGGCGAGTACATGCGCTCAAGCTGGAACCTGGCTTTTGGGCACAAGAAGCCGCGGGTGGTCGTGTTTTCCGGATCCCCTCGAAGTCCGGTGACGATGCCGTCCTTGACAGTCGCAAGGACCGTGCAGGTATCCCAGCAGTCGAGCGGGCAAGCAGTCCTTACTTCCATGCGTCTCCTCCGCGACTGTGCCGCCCATGGGGCGTTCGGCGAAACTATGTTCTCAATACGCCAGGCACGGGCCTGCACGAAACGCTACTGTGTTCTTTGCAGACCGCTTCTTGTCCTCCAACCTGCGAGGGGCGCTTGCCACGGGCCCCGATGCCGGTAGTGCCGGTAACGCCGGACCTACTGCGCAAAGACCGCCCGGTGATCGAGTAAGGGGGCCGCAAGGCCCCCTTCTCACGGAACCGTGCGTACGGGCCTCGTACACGGCTCTTCGCAGACTAACCCATCTTCATGGCATGGATC
>JAUYEF010000443.1 GCA_030691635.1 Bacillota bacterium | reverse complement strand
CTGCCAGGTTGAAGTAGTTCTGGCTGACCTGGGGTACAAACCTGTCGCCGTTAACGTACCCCGCCTCGAACGTCGCATCCAGGCTGATCCATTTCCCGTCGACCAGGGCTTCGTTCCAGGCGTGAAGCACCTGGTCCCGCGCTGTGATTTCTCCTGCCGGGCCTTTCATGCAGAACCAAACGGCCTGCGGCCCGGCCTTCGTGGGGTGGGCTAGAAACCGAGCGTCTCGGTTCTTGTACATCGCAGGGCACGAACCCTGTACAGAGTATATCGGGAGACTAGGTATCTTTGGTAAGGGCCAGCATGTGGCCCGGTTCGAGGCGCTTCCGGCCCGCGGTTCCCGCCCTGAGTTCGAGAACCATGGACGCGCCCATGCAGGCGGCCATTCTCCAGGGCCCAAGGTCACAGGCAATCTTCAGCACTTGCCAGTCCTTGTCAAGGAAGACAGCGTCTATGGCAAAGCGCATGAACATCATGTGAATGGCGTTACAGGGTTTGATCAGTAGTCCTTCGGAGGCCGAGAGGTCCCTGCGGCCCAGCAGGCCGACCATCCTCGTCGCAGGCCGGTCGGCGACAGTGAGGTCCTCTACCAGGACTTCACCTGTGGAGGTGTTTTCGAGCGTGAAGGACATGAGTGTGCTCCGTTCTGATTGTGAGAGGGCTCAGGTCAGGCTTACCGACCCCGCGAGTCCAGGTGGCTCAGGTGAGGCTTTCCGGCCCCTGATCCGGGTGGTGCGGCGCTGAGCGCATTCGTCTGGGCTTGCGAACTCAAACACGTAACCGCGGACCGCGAAACGGTCTTCGTTGAAGACCTGTTTCCGGGTCCTGGGGATGCCCTCCGGTCTGCCTGGCTCCTTCTCAAACAACAAGAAGGTGCCGGGCACTCGGCAGCAGCGGCTCGCCCCAGACCTTGAGCCCCGCCCGCACCGGCAAACTGTCGCCGGCGGTCACGGGCTTCGCCTCGAATGAAAAGTGCATCTCAGGTGGGGTGTACAGCGCAGCCTCCTGTTGAGAGGCCACAACCCGGAAGAACTCCATCAAGCCGGGGATGTCGCTTGCGACGAACAGCCTACCGCCTTCGTTGGTGAGCATGCTGCCCGAGGAATCAAGAATGATGGCGATAGCAAGCCCGCCCGCTTGCTGGGCAGAGACCGGCATGGCCAGAAACAGCGATGACGCCAACACGAGAAACACTAGAGGAGTTTTCCTCGACCCCATGGACACACCATCTTCAGCGCTTGATTAGAGTCTCGTAGATCTGGATCACTCCGGGGCCGAGTATCACCACGAACAGGGCCGGGAATATGCAGAACACGAGGGGAAACAGCATCTTGGTCGGCGCCTGCATCGCGAGCTCCTCAGCCCTCCGGCACCGCTCGCGGCGCTGGCTATCCGACTGGATACGGAGCACCCTGCCTATGCTGACTCCCATCTGCGTTGCCTGCACTATCATCGCCACAAAGGTGGACAGCGTCTGCGACCCGGTGCGCCTCGCAAGATCCCGGAGAGCGACATGCCGCTGCTTGCCGAGTTTCATCTCTTGCAGCGCCTTAGCGAACTCCTCGGCCAGAGACCCTTTCATTCTCTCCGTCATTTTCGACATGGCTTGATCAAATCCTAGTCCGGCTTCAACACTTACCACCAATAGGTCAATGGCATCTGGAAGAGCACGTTCGATCCTTCTCACCCGTTTGAGAGCAGAAGAATACAGCCACACCACAAAGATGAGGACGACCAGCACGCCAAGGCCCAGCGAATAGACAATGGTCCGCAGCACGCCGTCGACTGCAGCGGGGGCTGAGCCGAAGGCTGGCCGGTAGATACCGTGACAGGCGAGTTCGCTGGCGACTGTGACGCAGACTGTGATGGTTGCTGCGACGATGGCTGTGGCCCCGGCGTGCCAGGCGGCACCTGTGACTCGCCAGCACCCTGGGTCTGGCCGGTCGTCCTGACTACCGCCCGCGCTGTATCCTCAACCTGGACGTCAGGCCCGACCTCGTACGACACAACGAGCGTGGCTTTGTTGTCCAGGTTGAACGAGCTGCCGGATGCCCAGACGTGTTGGTAAACCGGACCTTCAGCGTGACGCTACACTGGTTACCAGTGTATGGTGATGGATTTGTCCAGGTTGCAGCGTCTGCGCCCGGGATCTCGAGCCCTTGGCCGCTGAGGCTGGCCAGGTTCGTGAACACGTCGGTCAGACGCACTTCTTTAATGGCAGCCGGGATGTCGCTGTACGTCGCAGTTACCGCGTTGTCGTGGCTTCCACGTGAGTCCTGTAGTCTGCCCCGGTGACAGGCGTGAAGTTTATCTCGTAGGGGCCGTACAGGTGGGGGGCGCCCGATGCGATCAGGTTTCCTGGCGTAACCTCCCACTTGGCGACCGGGATGACGTCAGACCGGCCCCAGTGCCGGCCGGATACCTGTACTGGACCTTGAACGGTCACCTTTGAGACAGTCACCGGATCGCTGCCGCTGTTTGTGACCGGTACCCCTGCGCTCGTCATCCGGCCGGTGGTCTCTGTGTAGACTGGGGTCCGGCTTATGATGAACGCATAGTCGATATCCTTGGTCTGGCCCAGCGGGATGGTCACTGTGGACGGTCCCACAATGTACTTGTCCAGCCCCCAACTGTAGCTCACCGGGCGGACGATGGCTATGCTGGCGGGGTCATAGGCAGACAGCCCTGCCGTCGAGAGACCGACCAGCACTGTCGCCCGCGAGGTCCGAGTCTGGCCGCTGTTATCTTCCACCAGCGTGATGGTGTTTGGAAAGTTTGCCGAGGCCGAAAGCGCCACGTTCTTTGTGGCTGCCTTATAAGTAAAAGTGCCCGACCCTGTCAGTAGCCAGGGGCCGTGTGAGCCGTCGTAACCGAACTCAGAGCCGACCGGCGCCGCGCCCAGCATGTCTGAAAGAGATGCTGTGGCATCGGTTTCGATTATGCTTGTCGCGACTGACGGCAGAGTCAAGCTTTCCCGGTGGGTGATCTCCTGACCGGTTCCGGTGCCGCCGTGCACCACAAGGGTGACGTACGCGACCATGCAGTAACTGTTCGCGCCTGACACGGGTGTGAACGCCACCGGCCCGTACGAGTACTCGTGTGACGACTGGGCCGCTATCTCCTCCGGATCCACCACGGTCTTGCTCACTGTCCAGTCATACTGTTTCTCAACGATCTTGGTCGAGGTGGGTACCAGGGAATCCACTCTCAATGAGGTTCCCTGGTGCGGTGCGCTCTGCGCGCTGGCACTCCAGCCGGTCACGAGTACAAATACGAGCATAAAAACAATATAGGCCAAACGAGTCGTCGGCCTAGAGTGTGTTTCTCTAACTTGGAAGTCCGCTCATGATTTCCCCTTCTCTTTCTCTTCTAGTGGAGGGGTCTTGAGAGCTGGGCCGTACGGCGACGGCCCAGCTGTTCCTCTGATCTCCCTAGATGCCTATGGTCTCCCTAGTGAGCGCGTCTCGTCTCTCTTTCCGTTCGGGCCAGGTACCAGTCTGAGTCCGACGATTAGCTGGTCAGGCTGTTGGTGATGTTCAGGAAGATGTCCCTGATCTTCGTTCCCAAACCGGTAACCGCAACAATTGCCACGATCGCGATAAGAACCAGGATCAGTGCGTACTCTGTCAACGTTTGTCCATCTTCGTTACGGAACCAGTGTCTCAGGTAGCTCGCAATCAAGGTAACCATAGAACTCCACTCCTCTTCCTTTCTACTCGCTAGAGGTCCGCTCATGGCTGGACTACATGCGGGCACGTCCTACACAGTTTGAGACTAGCTCGTCAGACTGCTCGTTATGTGGGTGAAGATGTCT
>JAUYEF010000401.1 GCA_030691635.1 Bacillota bacterium | reverse complement strand
AGCTTCGGCCCGGGGGGATACTTCCGGACGCCGGTCGAACGCGCGCTGCCGGTGTTCATGGACATCCGGGGCCGCGGCGAAATCCCCTCGCTGGGCCTCATGCTGGTCATAGACAAATCCGGAAGCATGTCCGAGACGTCGGCCGGCATCAGCAAGGTGGAACTGGCGAAAGAAGCGGCCATCCGTTCCACGGAGATACTCGGGCCAAGAGACGTGATAGGAGTTATAGCGTTTGACGGTGAGCCCAAGTGGGTCGTCGAGCCGACGACAGTCACGGACCCGTCCAGGGTGCAGGATGACATCGCCACGATACGCGCCGGCGGCGGAACGAACATCTACCCGGCGCTGGATGAAGCGTACAAGGCGCTCAAGGACCAGAACACGAAGTACAGGCACGTCATCCTGCTCACAGACGGTATGTCGGCATCCGGCGGCGACTACGAATCTCTGCTACGGGACATGCGGCAAGCCGGTATCACGGTGTCCACTGTGGCGGTCGGCAACGACGCGGACCGCCGGCTGCTGGAGCGGATAGCTAAACTGGGCGAGGGCAGGTACTACTTCTCAAACGACACCTCCCGCATACCGAAGATCTTCACCAAAGAGACAATCCTGGCGAGCCGCAACTATGTTGTGGAAGGAGCGTTTCTGCCTCGGGCCGGCTGGCCCTCGCCGCTCTCCAAAGGCCTAGACTCCGTGCCGCAGCTCGGCGGCTACATCGCGACGACGGCCAAACAAACCGCTCAGACGGTGCTCGAAAGCCAGTCGGGCGAGCCTGTGCTGGCGGCGTGGCAATACGGGCTCGGCAGGGCGCTGGCGTGGACAAGCGACACGAGGGGCAGGTGGACGCGGGAATGGCTCGAGGCAGGATGCTTCGGCACTCTCTGGGCTAACATCGCGGGCTGGGTGGCGCAGCCGGACACGCTGCAGGGGTTCGATTCCACCATGAACGTCCGCGGGGATGTCGCCGAGCTGCGCGTGGATACCGACATCACCGGCATAACCGGGATTGACGCCCGCGTCGTCGGCCCCGATGGCAGGTCGCTGGACCTGGCTGTCGAGCCAGTCGCACCCGGACGGTTCCAGGCCAGTTTCCCCGCCGGCCTCCCCGGAGTTTACATCGCCCAGATAACACCACGCTCCGCGCAAGGACCTGCGGGCACTGTGCTCACCGGCGTCGCCGTGCCGTATTCGCCTGAGTACAAGGTGACGGGCGTGGACAGGGCATTCCTGGACCGGCTCGCCGCCGCCGGGGGCGGGAAGGTGCTTTCCAGGCCGGAAGAGGCCTACGCGAGGGACCTGAAGCCGGCCTACGCGACGACCGCGCTTGGACCGTATCTCCTGGCGCTCGCGTGCCTGTTGCTCCCTCTGGAAATCGCCGCAAGGAAGCTCTACATCGGCCGAGAGGACATGCAGCATGTCCGGCTGTATCTCCGTTCGCTGAGGCCCGCGAGAGCGCCTGCAGAGGACGGCCCACCGCTTTCTCACCTGCTCGGCAGGCGCGAAGAGATACGCAAAGGTCTGGACTCATCTCCACGCAAGGGCCTGGAGTCACCTCCTCCGGCGGCAGCACGGCTGAAACGCAGTCCATCAGGGCCTTCCACCGCCTCGTCGTCGCCTCCGGGCGTCCCGTCCCCGGCCGCTCCACCCGCCGCCCAGACACGCTCCGTTGCCGGCATGGCAGTGAAGGGTGGGACCGTGGACACGTCCCGATTGCTCGCCAGGAAGAAAGACCGCGAAGAGAGTTGAAACCTGTCGCTCTGCCGCGCCGCCGGAATTCATAATCCCCAGCGAAAGCTAAATCCAGTTATTGATTTTTATGGCAATTCCTCCTATAATGTCCGGGGATGTTTATTTAATTCTGGTATAGTTGGGGAGAGGAGAAGATTGGCAGATAAGAAGCTACTGAGGATTTGCAGACTGCTGGGCGACTCCACGCGGCTCCGGATCTACGACATCGTCAAGTCGAGGCCTGTCGGAACAACGGTGAAGGAGGTGGCAGGTGAGGTCGGCCTCCATCCGAACGTCGCGAGATTGCACCTATCGAAACTCGAAAAAGAGGCTCTGGTGACCTCGAGGTCGCTTCCATCACGCAGCAAGGGCCGGCCGCAGCGTCTCTATCTACCAGGCAACGCCACCGTGGAGATTTCAATCCCGCAGAGGAATTACTCGCTTCTCTCGAAGCTGCTGCTGGGGTTGCTGGACGGGGACGCTGACCTGGACGGGAAGGCGCGCGAGACCGGCGTCGAATTCGGGAAGAAGTCGACCACACTCCAGTCCACAGGAAGCATCGACGACATTTGCAGAGGACTCGCGCGAACGCTCGGAGAACTGGGCTTTGAACCGCTCATTATCGGCAAGAAGGAAGACCAGATCGAGATCCAGACTCAGAACTGCATTTTCAAGGAACTTGTTCCAGAGAACCCAGCGCTGGTCTGCAGGCTTCACCACGCGATCACCGAGGGAATAGCCCGCCAGCTTACGACATCCAGCGTCGACGTCTCTTTGGGCAACTACAGGTGCCGGCAAGTAGTGCGCCTAAACGGTGCTTAGTGAAGGCCAGTGTGGTATAATTTAATGCACGCCTGAGCAAAAGGCGGCCCATCTGGGCCGTCTTTCCATGCAGGAGGCAATGCTAGTGTTGAGGCGAACCGGCGCGTACCTGCGTGGACAGGCCGGCGCCGCACCTTTTTCGGACCCGCGGAAGGCCCTTTTGCAGAGCAGCTCATCATGTGTTTCGGGATATGAGGAGGAGATCTGATTGAAGCGGTACCCCACGCCAAACCTCAGAAACCTGGGGATTATCGCGCACGGCGGCGCGGGTAAGACCTCTCTTGCAGAAGCCATGCTGTTTGACGCCGGCGCAGTCGATCGACTCGGCCGGACCGACGACGGCAATGCCACGCTGGACTACGAGCCCGAGGAAATCCGGAGAAAGATCAGCATCAGCGTGGGGCTCGCACCTTGCGAGTGGAAAGACCACAAGATCAACATAATCGACACACCAGGCTACTTCGACTTTGTCGGTGAAGTGAAAACCGGGCTTCGCGTCGCGGACAGCGCGCTTGTGGTGGCCGATGCCGTTTCAGGCGTCGAGGTGGGCACAGAGCTGGTCTGGGACTACGCTCAAGAAGCCGGACTCTCCAGGTTTGTCTTCATCAACAAGATGGACCGCGAAAACGCGGACTTCTTCAAGGCCGTCGAGTCATTCCGGTCGTCATTCGGCAACGGTGTGGTGCCGGTCCAGATGCCGATTGGCGCGGAAGCCAGCTTCCGCGGCGTGATAGACCTGATCACGATGAAAGCTTACGTGAGCGCAGGCGGGGCCACGAACCAGACGCAGGTCGAAGATGTGCCTGCCGGCATGAGGTCCAGGGCCGACGACATGCGTGTCGCGGTGGTTGAGGCGGCCGCCGAGCATGACGATGATCTGCTCATGAAATACCTTGAGGGCGAAAGCCTGACCGAAGATGAGATCAAGAAGGGGCTGCGCGCGGGCGTCATCGCCGGGAAGTTGTTCCCGGTGATGTGCGGCTCTGCCGCCAGGAACATGGGCGTGCAGGCGCTCCTCGACAACATCGTGGCGCTGGCGCCCTCACCTGAGGATATGGGTGAGGTCAGGGGCAAGTCGATAAAGACCGGTGAAGAGGTGACCCGGAAGCCCGCCGACGCCCAGCCATTCTCCGCCCTCGTGTTCAAGACCACGGCGGACCCGTACGTGGGCAAACTCACTGTTTTCAGGGTCTACTCCGGTGTGATCCGGTCCGACTCTCAGATGTACAACGCCAACAAGGGGCGGAACGAAAGGATAGGCCAGCTGTTTACTCTCAAGGGCAAGCACCAGGACCCGGCTCCTGAGCTGTGGTGCGGCGACATCGGGGCCGTGGCCAAACTGGCCGAGACTCAGACCAGCGATACGCTCTGCGACGAAGCCAATCCCATTGTCTTCGAGCCCGTAAAGTTCCCACACCCGGTGTATTCCGTCGCAATCGTGCCCAAGACCAAGGGCGATGAGGAGAAGATCGGCAACGGTCTGGCAAGGCTGATGGAAGAAGACCCGACGCTGCGGGTTGAGCGCAACGCTGAGACGAACCAGACCATCCTGTCTGGTATGGGAGACCAGCATGTCGATGTCATAGTTGAGCGCATGAAGAGGAAGTTCGGCGTCGAAGTCACGCTGAAGGAGCCATTGATCGCATACAGGGAGACCGTCAGGGGCTCGTCTGACGTGGAAGGCAGGCACAAGAAGCAAACGGGTGGCAGGGGCCAGTTCGGGCACGTTCTCATGCGGTTTGAGCCGTTGCCGGCCGGCACCGAGTTCGAGTTCGTCGATAAGATATTCGGCGGCGCTGTCCCGAGGCAGTATATACCGGCGGTGGAGAAAGGCATCCGCGAGTGCATGACCGAGGGCGTGCTCGCGGGCTACCCGGTCGTGGACATCAGGGCCACCCTGTATGACGGTTCGTTCCACGCGGTCGACTCATCCGAAATGGCCTTCAAGATCGCTGCCTCGTTGGCGTTCAAGAAGGGCATGAGCGAGGCCAGGGCCGTGCTGCTGGAGCCCATAATGAAGGTTGAGGTCACTGTGCCGGAGCAGTACATGGGCGATGTCATGGGCGACCTGAACAAGAAGCGCGGCAGGATACTGGGCATGGAGCCAAAGGGCCGCAACCAGGTCATCCGGGCGACCGTACCGGCCAAGGAGATGACCAAGTACGCGATCGACCTGCGTTCCATGACGCAGGGACGCGGCGTATACACCATGGAATTCGATCACTACGAAGAAGTGCCGTCGAACGAGGCAGAGCGGGTGATCGAGGACGCGAGGAAGGCCAAAGAAGCCGAGAGCAAGTGATCTACGCTGTATACTGCGGGCCTGGCCCAGAACGGGCGCAGGCCCGTTTGCGGATTGTGGCGGGAAGCATGAACTCGTGAGTGGACCATCTGGAGGTCAATACAGTGGCAAAGGCGACACATGATGTTATCATCGTCGGGGCAGGTCCCGCCGGCCTTTCGGCGGGGATCTATTGCGGGAGGGCGAACCTCAGGACCGGCGTGATCGACAAGATGGGCCCGGGAGGCCAGGTCGCCACGACGGACTGGGTGGAGAACTACCCCGGGTTCCCCGAGGGCATCAGCGGGCTGGACCTGTCGGCAAAGATGGAGGAGCAGGCCAGGCGTTTCGGCGCGGACATCATCCTCGCCGAGATCGAGAACCTGAAAGAGGAGGACGGCCTCTTCACCCTCTGCTGCACGGAGGGCGACCTCCGCGCTCCGGCGGTCATTATCGCGAGCGGGGCACGCTCGAGGGAACTGGGCGTGCCGGGAGAGTCGCGGTTCAAGGGTAGGGGAGTGTCATACTGCGCCACGTGCGACGGCGCCCTGTACAAGGAGAAGGTCGCCGTGGTGGTGGGCGGCGGCGACTCGGCGATCGGGGAGGCCATGTTCCTCACGAAGTTCGCCAGGAAGGTCCATGTCGTGCACCGGCGTGGTGCGCTCAGAGCTACCGAAGTGCTGCAAGACCGCGCTTTCAAGAACTCCAGGCTCGAGTTTGTGTGGTCGTCAGTCGTGACGTCCATTAACGGCGGCGACAAAGTGCAGAGCGTCACCGTCCGCAACGTTAAAGATGAGCGCACCCACGAGATACTCACCGATGGCGTTTTCCTCTACGTCGGTCTCCTGCCCAACACAGAGTTCATAAGGGGCTTCGTCGATCTCGACGAGTGGGGTTACGTGCTCACGGACGATAACATGAAGGCATCCAGGCTTGGAGTCTTCGCTGCGGGTGACGTGAGGCACAAGGAAGTACGTCAGGTCGTAACCGCTACGGCGGACGGCGCCATGGCTGCGGTGTCCGTCGAGCATTACCTGTCGGAGACCGGAAAAGCCGGCCAGTAGGCTGGGGAATCAGGCGGGAGCGTACATGGCAGAGGCCAGGCTGACCAAAGGCAAACACACCAGGATCATCGCGGGCCACCCGTGGATTTACGCCAATGAGATCATCGAAGTCTCTGGGTGCGCTGAGCCGGGAGATATCGTCGATGTCCTGGACTACGGCGGGGAGTTTGTCGGGCGCGGTTACCTGAACCCGCGCTCTCAGATAACCATCAGGCTTCTGACGCGAGAGGAAGAGACCATAGACAGGGCGTTCTTCGCGTCAAAACTACAGCGGGCGCTGGATTACCGCCGGCGTGCTGCGCCGGGACAGAACTCGTTGAGGGTCGTGCACGCGGAGGCGGACTTCCTTCCGGGGCTCGTGGTGGACAAATTCGGGGACTATCTGGTATTCCAGACTCTCGCGCTGGGCATAGACCTCTGGAAGGAAACGCTCGTATCGCTGCTGCAGGAAATGCTCTCGCCCAGGGGTATCTACGAGCGGAACGACGCGCCCGTGCGCGAACTGGAAGGCCTGGAACAGACCATGGGCTTTGCGTCGGAGCCGTTCGACACGCTTGTCGAAATCGAGGAGAACGGCCTCAGGATCCTTGTGGACATCCAGAGAGGACAGAAGACAGGCTATTTCCTGGACCAGCGCGAGAACAGGTTCGCAATCCGGCGCCACTGTGACGGCGCGAGCGTGCTGGACTGCTTCTGCTACAGCGGCGGGTTCTCGCTCAACGCCGCGGCAGGCGGCGCCAGAGAAGTGCTGGGCATCGACCAGGGCGAGGGCGCGATCGATCTCGCCAGGGCCAACGCGATGGAAAACGGGTTCGCCGCCTGCTCCTTCGAGCAGGGGAACGTGTTCGACGTGCTGCGCCAGATGCAGAAGCGGGGCCGGAGTTTCGACGTGGTGGTGCTGGACCCGCCGGCCTTCGCGAAATCGCGCAGCGCTCTGGCGGGGGCCGTCCGGGGCTACAAAGAGATCAACCTGCGCGCGCTCAAGATACTGCGGCCTGGTGGCACACTCGTGAGCTGCTCGTGCTCGCACCACCTGAGCGAGGACATCTTGTTCGAAATCGTGCGGGAGGCTTCGGCCGACGCAGGCGTTATCTTGAGGCTGGTTGAAAAGCGAGGCGCCGCCCCCGACCATCCTGTGCTCGTCCCGGCGCCCGAAACAGGCTACCTGAAGTGCCTGATTCTCGAAGTGTCGTGAGAGGTTGGGCACACGTTGCGTGACCGTGGTATAATACTCGCGAGAAGGTCAAAGAAAGTCAAAGACTGACATTCGCGGAGTAAACCGCCCATGGCGAACCTGGCAGATATCATAGAGCAGTACCTGCTTGACCTGATGGAACGCACGACCGATCTCAGCATACAGCGGGCCAACCTTGCCTCAACCTTCCGCTGCGCGCCTTCCCAGATAACCTATGTGCTGGAGACTCGCTTCACGCCCGCACGGGGTTACCGCGTGGAGAGCCGGAGAGGCGGGGGAGGCTACGTGAGGATCACGAGGCTTGAGATCGAGCCGTCCAGTGTGATGGAGTTCATCGCAAACCAGATGGGCGAATCGCTGAGTGCCAGGCAAGCCGAGCACTACGTACTGTACTTAAGGGAGAAGCAGGTGATCTCGGAGCGAGAGGCCGCTCTCGCCGGTATCGCGCTGCAGAACGTCACCCACCCGGACCCAAGAGCCAGGGATTCGATGAGGGCGCGTCTGTTCCGGACGATCCTGCTGACACTTGCGGAGCAAGACGAACGCTAGACACAGAGGACTGAGGCCTGAGGAGTGCTGCAGATGCTCTGCGAGGTATGCGGTAAGAACCCAGCCGCGTTTCACGTCATAACCGTGGTCAACGGCGAGAAGGTCGAGCAGCACCTATGCGAGGAGTGCGCCAAGCAGAAGGGCGGAATGGCTTTCATGTTCCACCCGCACCTCTCGGTGGCAGGCATGCTCTCGGGGCTTTTCACGCCCGCCGAGGGACAGGTGGAGCCCGGCACGATGGAGCGTTGCCCGGGGTGCGGCAAGACGTACCACGATTTCGTGAAGGCGGGAAGGCTCGGCTGCGGAGTATGCTACACGCAGTTCGAGAAGGAAATTGAGCCAGTCATGCGCAAGATCGCCGCCAATCCCGAGCATGTCGGGAAAGTGCCGAAAAGGCGGTCTGGCTCGCTCCTCACGTGGCGCGAGATCGAAGGCCTGCGGCGGGGTCTTGATGAGGCCGTCCGGACTGAGAACTACGAGGAGGCCGCCCGCCTCCGGGACCAGATACGAGAGCTCGAGAAGCGCCATCAGGAATCGAGGTGAGTCGCGCAGTGCTCGACGACATACTCAGGAATCCCATGCCCGGCTGGATGTCAGGCAGCGGTCCGGAATCGGATGTGGTGATCTCGTCCAGGCTCAGGCTCGCCCGCAATCTGGAGGGACACGCGTTTCCCGAGGCGGCGACCGCCGCCCAGCGGGAAGCCGTCAGGAGACTGGTGGCAATGGCCTGCGCGGGCATCAACCAGCTCGGTGGTTGGGGCAGGTTCGAGTTCATCGAACTCGACAGAGTCTCGGACCTGGACCGGCAGGTGCTGGTGGAAAAACACCTCATGAGCCCGAAGCACGCGTCCTCTCCCGAGGGCAAGGGCCTGATGGTCAGCGATGATGAGGTCTTCTCTGTGATGGTGAACGAAGAGGACCACTTGAGGATCCAGTGCCTCTTCAGCGGGCTTGAGTTGAGCCAGGGGTGGGTGGCGGCGACGGGCCTCGACGACGCGCTTGAGGCAAGACTCGACTACGCTTTCTGTATGCGGCGTGGCTATCTGACCGCTTGCCCCACCAACCTCGGGACAGGACTGCGCGCGTCTGTGATGGTCCACATACCGGCGCTGGTGATGGCAAGCCTTGCCGGAGGCATCTTCACCGCAGCATCCAAAATGGGCATGGTAGTCAGAGGCATGTACGGAGAGGGCACCGAGGCGCTCGGCGACATATTCCAGCTGTCTAACCAGGTATCCCTGGGCCAGGCCGAAGAGGAGATCATCTCAAACCTCGAGGGGGTCGCGCGCCAGATCATTGAGCAAGAGCGGCGCGCGAGGGTCGCGTTCATGAGGGACATGAGGGAGCAGGTGGAGGACAAAGTCCACAGGTCCTACGGCATATTGAGGTCGGCCAGGATACTGGCGTCCGATGAGGCCATGAAGCGCTGGTCGGAAGTCAAGCTCGGGGCGGACCTCGACATCATAAGAGACGTTGACAAGAAAGCACTCAACAACCTGATAGTGACCACACGCCCGGGGTTTGTGCAAAAGCGCGCGGGGAAGCCGCTGTCCGCTTTCGAGAGGGACGTGGAGAGAGCAGCCATGGTCCGCGACTCCCTGGGCCTGTGGAAGAGCTAGACTGGAGGAGAACATGAACGGATTTGGGTTCACGCAGAGGGCATACGCAGCACTCAGCCTTTCGCAGCAGGAAGCCGTCAGGCTGGGCCACGACTACGTCGGCACGGAGCACCTGCTGCTGGGGCTCATCGCTGAAGGCAGCGGCGTCGCGTCGCGAGCGCTCGCAGAGCTTGACATAGATGCGGACAAGGTGAGGAAAGAAATCCTCAAGATCGTCAGCCCGGGGCAGAAAGCCCCCGTCGGGGCCATAGGAATCACGCCGCGTGTGAAGCGCGTGCTGGAGCTGTCCCAGGAAGAAGCGCGCGAGCTCGGCCACAACTATATCGGCACCGAGCACCTTCTGCTCGGGCTGATCAAAGAGAACGAAGGAGTCGCCGCTCGTGTGCTTGTGGGGCTTGGCGCGGACCTGGATAAGGTCCGCGAGAAGGTGCTGGAGATACTTGGGGGCGTATCCGGTCCTCAGCCACAGGGCCAGCCTTCGCAGAGCACGCCGCGGGCGCGTGGCTCGAAGACCCCTGCTCTAGAGCAATACGGGCGCGACCTGACCGAACTGGCGCGCCAGGGGAAGCTCGACCCCGTCATCGGTCGTGAGAAGGAGATTGAGCGGGTCATACAGATCCTGTCACGGCGCACGAAGAACAACCCGGTGCTGATAGGCGAGCCGGGAGTAGGCAAGACAGCCATTGCGGAGGGCTTGGCCCAGCGCATCATCGATGGGCGGGTGCCGGAGCTTTTGCGCGACCGCCGGGTCGTCTCGCTGGACCTCGGCGGGCTTGTGGCAGGGACCAAGTACCGTGGGGAATTCGAAGAGCGCATGAAGAAAGTGATGGATGAGATCAGGAACGCCAAGAACGTGATTCTCTTCATCGACGAGCTTCACACTGTCGTCGGCGCCGGCGCCGAGGAAGGCGCGATCGATGCCGCAAACATCCTGAAGCCGGCCCTGGCAAGGGGCGAACTGCGGTGTATCGGCGCGACGACGGTTGACGAGTACCGCAAGCACGTCGAGAAAGACGCGGCTCTGGAGCGCAGGTTCCAGCCCATCATGGTGGCTGAGCCCACGGTCGATGAGACGATACTCATCCTCAAAGGCCTGCGTGACAGGTACGAGGCGCACCACAGAGTGTCCATAACCGACGAAGCGCTGGAGGCGGCGGCGCGGCTCTCTGACCGCTACGTGGCCGACAGGTTCTTGCCCGACAAGGCCATAGACCTCATCGACGAGGCCGCGTCCCGGGTCCGGCTGTCGTCATATACCGCTCCTCCGGACCTGAAGGACGTTGAGTCCAAGTTGCAGGACATTCTCAAAGAGAAGGAAGCGGCGATCGGCTCTCAGGAGTATGAGAAGGCGGCCAGGCTGCGCGACGAGGAGCAGAAGGTCAAGCAGCAGCTCGAGCAGCAGAAAGGCGAATGGCAACAGAAGACCGCGACACAGAAGAACACAGTGACCGAAGACGATATCGCGCATATCGTGTCCTCCTGGACGGGCGTGCCGGTAAAGAAGCTCGCCGCGGACGAGACGGCGCGGCTGTTGCACCTTGAGGACGAGATCCACCGCCGTGTCATCGGTCAGGACCAGGCGGTGATAGCAGTATCGAAGGCGATCCGGCGCGCCAGGGCGGGCCTCAAAGACCCGAGGAGGCCGATCGGCTCGTTCATCTTCCTTGGGCCGACGGGCGTCGGAAAGACAGAACTGGCGAGAGCGCTCGCCGAAGTCCTGTTCGGCGACGAAGACGCCATGATCCAGCTCGACATGTCAGAGTATACAGAACGCCACACGGTATCGCGTCTGGTCGGGTCACCGCCCGGCTACGTTGGATATGAGGAAGGCGGCCAGCTCACCGAAGCCGTCAGGCGGAGACCATATTCGGTGGTGCTATTGGACGAGATAGAAAAGGCGCATCCCGAGGTCTTCAATGTGCTTCTCCAGGTGCTCGAAGACGGCCGTCTGACAGAGGCGAAGGGCCGCACCGTGGACTTCCGCAACACCGTGGTAATAATGACCTCCAACGTGGGAGCGAGCCTGATATGCCGGGAGTCCGCCATGGGCTTCAGGCCTGCCGTCCAGAACCAGGAGAAGTCGTACGAAGACATGAAGTCCAAGATAATGGACGAGGTCAAGCGCACGTTCCGGCCGGAGTTCCTGAACAGGATAGACGAACTCATCGTGTTCCACGCTCTCAACGAAGAGCACCTGATGAAGATCGTAGACCTGATGCTGGCCAGGGTCTCGAAGAGGGTGAAAGAGCACGGGCTCGACATTCAGGTATCGGACGCGGCCAAGAAGGTCCTTGTAAAGGAAGGTCTGGACCCGCTGTTCGGCGCAAGGCCTCTCAGGCGGGCGATACAGAAGCTCGTGGAGGATAGCCTCTCAGAGGAGCTTCTGGCGGGGAAGTTCGGCCTCGGAGACACGGTGATTGTGGATGAGGAAGACGAGGGCAAGGTCGCGTTCACGAAAAAGGGAGCAGAGGCGTAGCACGTAGGTCCGGCTGGCCCGGCACCCACGTGCAGCGCACTCCCGGAGCAGCGGCGGAGCGCGGCCGGCCGGCCCGGTCCGGAGGTGAAGTGCCTTCAAGTTGAGAATTCCTTTCGCATGTAGGTGGCAGGGGGTACTAGAGTGCCGAAGGAACGCTCAGCATTTGTCTGCCAGAACTGCGGGTATTCATCCTTGCGCTGGATGGGGCGGTGCCCTGATTGTGGGTCGTGGAACACCCTTGTGGAAGAACGCCAGGAGCCCAAGCGGCGCGCGTCATCCGGCCGAGCGGTCGCAGGGCGTGAAGAAGGTCCGGTGCCGATCGATAGCGTCGAAGGAGACGCCGGCGACAGGCTCAGCTCAGGGGTCCCGGAACTCGACCGTGTTCTGGGCGGTGGCATAGTACGAGGCTCGCTCGTGCTGGTCGGCGGCGACCCCGGAGTGGGCAAGTCCACCCTGCTGCTGCAGGCCGCGTCTGCCGTCGCCTGCCAGGGCACGCGCGTGCTGTATGTGTCCGGAGAGGAGTCGGCGGCACAGACCAAGATGCGAGCGCAACGGATCGGGGCTCTCTCGCCAAACCTGCTGGTCTCGGCCGAAACCGATGTCGCCGAGATCGAAAGGCACTTGAGCGCGCACGCTCCCGCGCTGGCCATCGTCGACTCAATCCAGACCATGCATATCTCGGAGCTCGAGTCGTCTCCCGGAAGCGTCACTCAGGTCCGCGAATCAGCGGCTCGCTTTCTAGGTCTCGCAAAAGGCCTCGGCATCTCGGTTTTCCTGGTCGGCCACATGACCAAGAGCGGCTCGATCGCCGGTCCCCGGGTGCTCGAGCACATCGTGGATACGGTGCTGTACTTCGAAGGCGAGGGGTCATCGAGCTACCGCATTCTCAGGGCGATCAAGAACCGGTTCGGCAGCACCAACGAAATCGGTGTCTTCGAGATGGGCGAAAAGGGACTGGAAGGCGTGACGAACCCGTCAGCGATGTTCCTCGACGGGAGGCCGGAAGGTGTATCGGGCTCAGCGGTGGCCGCATGCTCGGAAGGCACAAGGCCGGTGCTCGTGGAGGTGCAGGCCCTGGTGACGAGGTCGACACTGGGCATGCCGAGGCGCATGGCGCAGGGGCTCGACAACAACCGGCTGTCGCTCTTGCTGGCGGTGCTCGAGAAAAGGGCAGGTCTTGAACTCGGGACATACGACGTCTATCTCAAGATTGCTGGCGGGCTCAGGGTCAGTGAACCGGGGATCGACCTGCCTGTCGCTGTCGCGGTCGCGTCCGCCTTCCTGGAGAAGACCGTGAACGCCAGGACCGTGCTGTTCGGTGAGGTCGGCCTCGGCGGCGAGATCCGCGCGACTCCGCGCGTGGAAGAGAGATTGACGGAGGCGCTGCGCATGGGCTTTGACCGGTGCGTCACGGCACAGGCCGGGCGGAAACGCACGAAACACGCTGAGGGAGGCATCACGCTTGTGCCGGTGCGCGACATCCGTTCGGCGCTGGTCGAAGCCCTTGATCGCACTCCATCCTGAATTGCGGCGTTCGGAGAAACCGGGGGTCACGGCGGACGTGCACTCGCCAAGTCAAGACCCCCCGCACGGTGCGCAGGGGGTTTGTCGGATGCTATGAGACTTTCTTGCTGCTATGCGCTGCTATGAGACTGTCGACTGCTAGGAGAAATGGTACGCCCCGAGTGTCGACAGCCGGTCCTGCTCCTTGATCAACACGTCGTACAAGTTCAGGTCCAGCAGGTTGCACAAAGCTGCGATGTAAAACAGGTGGTTTCCGATCTCCGTCTCGAGAATCTCCCGGCAGTGTTCGCAGAGTCTGCCATTGAGGTGGGTGTCCATGAAGGTCCTGAGGTCGCGGAAGCTTGCATCGGAGGGGACACGCTGCTTCTTAGCCTCGATCGCCACACAACCGCAGGTCGTGACCGCCTTGGCCACCGCCCTGTTGATCCGCGCATTGGACTCCTGAAGCTTCGATACCACATCGAGAATGCTCCGGTGCCTGACAAGCAAATCGTTTACGCTCTCCTGGAACCCGTCGCAAAGAAGGTCCTTCATTCTGCCGTGCACCCCTCGTAACCCGGCGTAAGAGGCATCACATGAGGCTCCATTGGTCGGAAAAAAGAATGGTGGACGTGGCGGGATTCGAACCCGCGACCTTTCGGATGCGAACCGAACGCTCTCCCACTGAGCCACACGCCCAAATATGGAACCACCGCTATACACTTGCGAATCTGTTCGAGATGCATACCCATTCTAACCAACTTGCCATGACGCGTCAAGGCAATGAAGGCGCAGCAATAATCACTATAGCAGCGTAACAAGGATGTCCCACCCTGGCGACCGTCGCGATTCGCAGGATAACATGCTGTTGACAGTGTTCTTTCCTGTGTGATAAAATGCTGTTTTCTTGCTGTGGGTGCAGCCTTTATGTTACACTGATTCCGAGAGGTGTGGACGTGTTGGCGCTAAACGGCAACTACAAAATCGGCGACAAAGTCGTTTACCCCATGCACGGGGCCGGGGTCATCCAAGCCATCGAGAATCACGAGGTGCTGGGCCACGTGCAGGAGTACTACGTGATGAGGATGCCGGTCGGTGACCTAAAGGTCATGGTGCCGGTCGACAGTGCGATTTCGGTTGGCCTCAGAGGCGTTATTGAGGAGAGCGAAGTCGAAAATGTGATTGAAGCGCTCAAGGGCCAGAGAAGAGGGATGAGCGCCAACTGGAACAAACGGTACAGGGCCAACCTCGAGAAGATGAAGACTGGCGACATCTACGAGGTCGCAGGAGTCGTGCAGGGTCTGGCCTACAGGGATCGCGAAAAGGGCCTTTCCGCCGGTGAGCGGAAGATGCTCGAGAGCGCGAGACAGATTCTGTTCAGCGAGCTGGTGCTGGCGAAAGGTGTAGACGAGAACACCGTCAGACAGATCGTGGATGATGTGCTTGAGGAGCTTGCCTAGTGTTGGTCTCGAACGAAAATCGGCGGCCTAACCTTCCCCTCAGGGAGTAGGAAGGCCGCTTTTGCATTGTATTTAAAGGCGTTTCGGCATAGGTCTATAATCGTAGGTAATAAAAGCATTACCCAGCGAAAAACTAGAAAAGGAGGTGAGCCATGTGAAAAACGGTACACTCAGGCGTGTTCTCCTGCTTGTAGGGCTTGCTGCCGGCGCTGCGGGGGCTTATGCCCTTCTCGGCCCGATAAAGGGATTTTCTGGGGCCGACTGGTCTTTCCCGCAAGTCGTCAGCCTGATGGTTTTTGGCGCCTGCGTCAGTGCTTTGATTTTCTACTTTCTCGGCCCCCCGCTGGCCAGGCGTGTCTGGCACATCATTCTCTGGGTCGAAGCCCGGCTGAATCGAGCGCCTACACAGGATGTCGTTTCCGGAGCCTTTGGTCTCGTACTTGGACTAATAATAGCTAATCTTCTGGGCTCCGCTCTTTCGCGGATTCCGTTCCTGGGTTCCTACCTGCCGACTGTCAGCATGCTGATGTTCGGCTACCTGGGAGTGGTTGTCGCCACAAAGAAGAAGGAAGACTTGCTTGGTCTGTTCGGCGCGAACAGGCCTCCCAAGGAAAAGCACGTGCGAATCAAGGGTATCCCCAAGATCCTGGATACCAGTGTTATCATAGACGGCCGGGTGGCGGACGTCTGCAAGACCGGTTTCCTCGAAGGGCCGCTTGTCATCCCGGGGTTTGTGCTGGATGAGCTGCGGCATGTCGCGGATTCGTCCGATGTGCTGAAGAGGAACAGGGGCCGGCGCGGGCTCGACGTGCTGAACCGTATCCAGAAAGAGCTGGACCTTGAAGTCCAAGTAGTCGAAAAAGACCTCGGAAACCTCGAAGTGGACAGCAAGCTGGTCAAGCTTGCCCGCAGCCTCGGAGGGAAGATAGTCACCAACGACTATAACCTGAACAAGGTGTGCGAGCTCCAGGGTATCCCGGTGCTGAACGTGAACGATCTGGCGAACGCCGTGAAGCCCGTCGTGCTTCCGGGGGAAGAGATGGCAGTCTACCTGTTGAAGGAAGGCAAGGAGAGCGGGCAAGGGGTCGGCTATCTCGATGACGGGACCATGATCGTCGTGGATGGCGGCAAGAAGCACATTGGCGAGACGCTCGGGGTTCTCGTCACCAGTGTGCTGCAGACAACCGCCGGCAGGATGATTTTCGCCAAACCCAAG
>JAUYEF010000360.1 GCA_030691635.1 Bacillota bacterium | reverse complement strand
GATTGCCAGGCGCTTTAAGCACAATGAGGTGCCAGTGCTAGTGGCAACCAAGGCTTTTGGCATGGGAATCGACAAGCCTAACATCCGGTATACCGTCCATTACGGCCTCCCCGCTTCGATCGAATCGTTCTATCAAGAGGCAGGCCGAGCTGGACGAGACAGAAAAGTGGCCCAATGCTTTGTTATTGTCTCGGTCGATGATGAAGTGCGGGCTCGGCGCCTGCTTGAACAGAGGACTGGGGTGGAAGAGGTATCCTCAATCGTGGGTAACGTCAGATGGGCGGACAATGACGATATTACGCGTAGCCTGTACTTTCATGTAAGGGCGTTTCGAGGCACCGCAGCGGAACTGGAGGACATAGCACACGTTCTCGAGCATATTGGGGACGTCCAAAGCGCTTCTGTTCGGACATTGACATTTCCGCAGTTAGAGCGAGGAAGTGTGGAGAAGGCTCTACAGAGGCTACTGGTCTTGGGTATCCTATCGGACTACACCACTGACTACGCTTCCAAGGAGTACACCCTTAAACTAGCCGGAGCCAGCAAAGATGTGATACTTGAGGCATATGTGAAGTATGTCTCCGGATACATCGGGGCTCGAGCACAGACTGAGAGAGACAAGGCGTCTGCTCTCAGTCATCTGGACCATATGGCATTCATCGTTGAGATCGCCAAACTGCTGCTGAGATTCATCTATGACGTGATCGAACAAGGCAGGAGGCGAGCTCTTTACGAGATGTACTTAGCATGCGCTGACCAGCCTACTGACGCGGCGCTCCGGTATCGCATGCTCAAGTATCTAGAAGCAACCGAGTTTACCGCAGAATTCACCAAGTTGCTGGAGGCAGAGAAAATCGAGACCAGCCACATATCCGAAGTTCTCGAACTGGTTCGATCGCCTAACGAAGCAGCTGAGCTGCGCGGTCAAGTATCCCGGTTCCTTGAGTCATACCCCGATCATCCAGGCTTGTTGATGCTTCGATCGCTCTCAGAGGCACTTTCTCGAGATGCTAACGCCCTCGCCATTCGGGAGAACTTCGTCGCGTCAGTGGAGGCTGCTGAGGAGAACTACGGTATTCGGGGCAATCAGCTGCACGGATTCATAACTTGGGGACTCAAGCAGGTTGCAGATCACGCCCCCGCAGCATGCGAAGGGGTTGCTGACGATCTCTTAGTGCATCATCCAGATAGGGAAATGGCACGGGCAATGGTAAGAGAGCTGCCTATGCAGTCATTTGCCAGTCCAGCCATATTCCTGCTCGAAAACCTCAATAACAGAATCCGGTCAGCGGTGCTGTCATAGTCCAAGCGCTCTTACCTGAGGAGGATAATCATGTCTGAGAAGTTCCTGAATGCTGAGAAGGTGGCAGACGACCTAGTAACGACCCTGGACGCTCTAAGGAAGCAAATCTCGACCTACAAGTCTGCAGCTGATGATCTGGCCCTCACGCGGGACCGCTTGGCCTCCTTAATAGATAAGACAGACGCCGTGGCGGTAGGTGCTTTGGCGTGTGTTGACTCGATTAAGACCATCTCTGGACCTGAAGTGATAAACGAGATGAACGCGTTTTCTAATCGTTTGGAGGACCAATCCAAAGTGTTGGGTAATGCCATGAGCGAGGTCACCGCCGCACTCACTCAGGTATCGGAAACCAACAACAGTCTCTCAAGAATCATACCTGAACAGCTATCCTCCCTAACCGAAGGGCTTAAGGGTATTTCAGGACAGCTCGCCGGTCTTCATCAGTTGACCACTTCGGGAACTCAGGCACAGCAAGTCGACTTCGAACACCTTAGGTCAGCGGTGTCCGCTCTGAGTAGGATTTCGGTCGCTAATGTAATCGGGGTCATCGTCATCATAGGTATACTTCTGCTGCAGCGGTAGGGAAAGCCATGGCTCTCATCCGCAAATGCAGATCCTGTGGTCGTAGAATCAGCATCCGCGAGATGCCGGCGGGCCATTGGCTTGCGTTCGACGTGGGCACTGACAATGTCCATGCGTGCTACGGAGGAACCGTCTTAGATATGCCCGGCAACTCAAGACAAAGCACTTACCCATCGCATACCCGACAGACACCGACTAAACGCGAGAATACCTATTGGACTTCCCCGGGCGGCTCTGGTTTTACTACTGAAGGCGACGTCAGGCGCATAGTGGAACGCTGCATCAGTGAACACCGATGCGTTCGAATCGCCTACTATACCTCAGGCAGGGATGCAGTAACCGATCGGGTCATAGAGCCAATAGTAATTCACCAAGGTCAGCGGGGAGGAGAACTGCTCTCTGCCTACTGCCGGTGGCGAGGCGAGACCCGAACGTTCGCGATATCGAACATAAGACGCGCCGAACTACTAGATGAGCTATTTGTGCGCCGACCGATCCCGACTGTGGCGAGACTTGGGCCTGTGGATGATAGCTCATATGCGCGTCTATATCCTGAGCATCGGCAATCCTCGTCAGCCTCATCTAGTTCATCTGGATGCATGTGGCTGGTAGTAATCGGTATCGTCTTGTTTCTTCTGAGCTCCGGAAGGTGAGCGTCCAAACAGGAACGGTCGGACTGTAAGCCTACGCCCATACGTCCGGCGAAGCAACCACAACACCCGGAAGGCCACATCCTCACAGCTGTAGAAAGGGCCCTACGGCAGCTGCTTTGGCCCCGCGGTCTTGTGCTGCCGCCGGGAGGCGTTTCACAAAGCAATCCACTGTGTCCTCGCGATCATACGCCGCAACTACCGCCAACCAGCCATACCACCTGAGGACTGACATATGGTGCATTTACATTTCACTCAGGGGTGAGTTAAATGGGAAGTATCATCCGGCTTATGCGCAGGTCTGGTACCCAGAGCCTGCCAACTGGCCCGGTCCGGGTTCTCGGCATAGACCTGGGGACCACGAACTCGGTGGTAGCGACTCTGTCGTGGTACCCAAAAGAGCCGTCAAGGGCAGAGGCGCGGTGCATTGAGGTCGATCAGAACACGAGGGAGGGCAAGTACACCCATGTCCTCGTGCCTTCTGTGGTCGCCCTTTACTCCGGCAGGGTATGGGTCGGGGAAGGCGCGAGGGGACTGCGAGCAGACCCATCTGCCAGGATGAGCCAGAACCGCAACATCTTCTTTGAGTGTAAGAACGATATGGGCTCGAAGAGGACGTATCACCGGGCGCCTGAGGGGTTTAAATCAGCGCCAGAAATCGGCGCCCATGTGCTCAGGTTCCTCAAGGAAGAGGCAACTACAGACGATCCGACGCCGGTCGCGCGTACCGTGGTGACAGTGCCGGCCTCATTCCAGATCGCCCAGCGTGGCGCGACCATAGAAGCCGCAAAGCTCGCCGGGATCGACCTTGGGCCCAACGACCTTCTGGATGAACCTGTGGCGGCCTTCATTGATTATCTCAACGAGCATGAGCTCGATTGTCTTCCTCCGCTGTCGGGTCCGAGGAACCTGCTCGTCTTTGACTATGGTGGCGGGACGTGCGATGTGGCTGTCTTTAGGATCGAACGGCGTGACACAGGTGCGGCAGAGGTGGCGCCGCTGGCGGTGTCTCGCTACCACCACCTTGGGGGTGGGGACATCGACAGAGCCATTGCGCACGATGTGCTGATACCACAGATTATCGAGCAGAACCGTCTGGGGAAGTTCGAGTTAGCGTACGAGGATAAGAAGTTGCTCATTCTACCATGCCTGCTTGGAGTGGCCGAGGCGCTAAAAGTCTCCATGAGCAGGGAGATTGGCCGGCTACAGGCCTTTGGCAAGTATGAACAGGCGGACAAGAGCTCCGTAGCGACACGGCAGCCATATCATGTCAAGATTCCGCTGAAAGACCGCACTCTGAGCCTGACTAACCCGACCCTCAACGCAGAACAGTTTGAGGCCGTATGCAGGCCCTTCCGTGACCGTGACATGCTGTATGCTCGCGAGACAGAGTACTACCTCACCCAGTCTATCTTCGCGCCCCTGCAGGATGGGGTGGATAGAAGCGACCTCACCCCTGAGGAAATAGACCTCTGTCTTGCTGTGGGAGGCAGCAGTCTCCTTCCGTGGGTTGTCCAGGACCTCGGGAGGTACCTGCCTAACGCGAGGATACTGACGTACCCGGATGTCGGTTCATACAAGACGTGTGTCGCGAGGGGGGCAGCGTACCATGCGCTGGCCCTTGCCCTGACAAACAGGCCATTGATACAGCCGGTCTGTCACACGGCAATTGCGATCAACACCCAGCAGGGGAACTACGTGCTGATCGAAAAGGGCTCGCAACTGCCATATCCGAGCGAGGGGCTTGCCTCTGCCCCTCTTGCCGCGCCCCGGACAGTATTGCACGGCACCCTTCCGATCAGGGTCGAAATAGTGAGCAATGAGGCGCACGGCGACAGGCTGCTTCTGGGAGCCAGCTGGGAACTATCTGCCCCTGTGGGACAGGGGGAGCCGTTGGACATACACTACCGCCTGGACGCGAATCAGGTGCTGAGCATTCAACTGGTCAGGACAAACCGGCGTGATGAGGTCTTGGATGAATCGATCGACAACCCCCTCACCAATGTCGTCAACCCAAGCACAGCGCGGCTTTGGATTGAGGAGAAGGAAGAGGCTCTGAGACTGGGGGAGATTGAGCGCGAGGATGCTCCGCAGGCCCTATCGGACATCGCTGTGAAATACGCAGAGCTGGGTCTGTGTGAACGGGCTCTGGACTACTTGGCGCGCGCAATGCGGCTGCTTGGCCACCCAGATGCAGCCATGCTGAACAATGTGGGGATCTACGCGGGAAGGATTGGCGACTGGGAGAGGGAGGAAGCCGCCTACCGTGAGGCTGCCAGGCTGTCCCAATGGTATGGTTCACTGTTCAACCTGGCTCTCTCACAGTGGAACCGGGGAAAGCACTCGGATGCAGTCGAGAGCATCGACAAGGCTCTGGCCATCAATAGGAATGGCCCGAGTCTCGTACTGCGGGGCATGCTGGCTCAGGCTTCCGGCGACCAGTCAACCTACCAGCGTTGCCTCACGGAAGCTTTCTCGATGCTTTCGGGCAGGCGGATTGACAGCCTCGACAAATGGGAGCTGGGGTGGTTCGTCACCTGTTGCGATAAACTCGGTGACAGCACGACTGCCAGTCTGGCCCGTGAAGAGACAAGAAAGCGTCTTCGAGGGAGCGAACCGGCCCGCGGCAGCGAGGGAGTTCTTCCCCCTGAGGGAGACCTGCCGGTTGTTGACAACCGCCTGCCGGTGCGGATCCCGTGAGCACCTGGCTGGTGCCTGCCGCGGACCTGACGCCTGACCAGCAGCGCGCGGTTGAGTTGAGCCCGCGCGAGAACAGGCTCATCCTGGGTGGGCCGGGTTCGGGCAAGACCCAGATCCTCCTGCACCGGGCGGGCTTTCTACGCAGGGCGTTCAATGCACACGACGACGATTACCATGTCTTCGTCTATACCCGGATACTCAACGAGTATATCAAGTCCGCACTGGACCTGTTGGACCTGCCCGAGACGTCGGTCAGCACTCTGGACGGTTGGTGCTATGACTACCACGAGAGGTCCATAGGACCCGTCCCCTGGAACAAGGCGGCGAAGATGCCCGATTTCCCTGCCATCCGCCGGGCTGTGGCCTGCAAAGCCAGAACTGGTCCACCGACATACAGGTTCGTGCTCGTCGATGAGGGCCAGGACCTCACGGAAGATGCATTTGACGTGCTGAAGGCGATTGCGGGGCACATCACAGTATGCATGGACTTCAAGCAGCAGATCTATGACCAGGGTTCCACGGAATCGCAGGTGAGGGCATACCTGGGGATCAGAAAGGAGAACGTCACTCTCCTTGCGCATTTCCGGAGCTGCCCGTATATCAACCTGCTTGCAGCTCAACTGCTGGACCAGGGTGAAAGGGGCATGTACCTGCGGCAAGCCTCCGGCCCCATCGGAGAGAGGGCTACTCCACTGGTGTACATCGCAACCGATGCCGACGATGAAAAGGCCAGACTATGCGAGGTCGTGCGGGGGCGCCTCGCCAAAGGCGAACGCGTTGCCATTCTTGTTCCGTACACCCGGCTGCTATTCGGGCTTGCCCGTGGGCTGAAGGAACTTGGATTGGATGTCGAGCCGGTAAGCCGTGATCTGCCGAACTTCGGTTCCGATGCTCCGAAGGTCATCACTTATCACAGCGTCAAAGGACTCACCTTTGACAGCATCTTCCTGCCGCGCCTGACTTCCGGAGCCTTTCACGCCTGGAGCGATGAGAGGATCCGTAAACTGATCTTCGTGGGAATCAGCCGTGCCGTGAACTGGGTGTACCTGAGCACGATCGGCACAACAGACCTCCCGATCTGGGATCGCATCTTGCCTCTGGAAAGCCAGGGTTATCTGACTGTGCAACGCTCGGAATTGACACTTGATCTAAAGGATGTTGCCGACGATACCGGCGAAGAAGATGCCATGCCCTACTGATGACGACAGGCGTAGAGGAAAGCCCGCTTAGGCGACACCGGCTCTGTCCGTTGATCGCGATCCAGACACCTGTCCTCCAGCTGTGGGCATGAGCCGCTCCTCGGTCCCGCATGACATATCTCAGAACGGAGGCTAGTTACTTGGATCTTGCGCCTATCTACAAGTGGGTAGATGACCACAAGGATGAGTGTGTGGAAGCATTGCGCACGGTCATCCGCCAGCCAAGTTGTGCGGCACAGGACAACGGAGTAAAGGAATGTGCCGCTCTCCTGGCAGACATGATGAAAGCGCTGGGTATCGACGCTCGGGTGATGCCTTCTGACGGGCAGCCCTACGTTTTTGGACATGTTGTATCTAAGTGGGGCAACAAGACCCTCGTGGTGTACAACCACTACGACGTCCAGCCGCCCGACCCCATATCAGATTGGGACTACGATCCTTTCGCCGCGACCGTGGTGGGTGACAAGATAATCGCCAGGGGCGCTACAGACTCTAAAGGTAACCTGATGACCCATCTTCTTGCAGTCAAGGCGTTTCGAGAGATCTATGGCGACGTGCCAGTGAACATCAAGTACCTATTTGATGGCGAGGAGGAGATCGGCAGCCCGTCGATAGACAAGTTCGTTGCCGAAAACCTCGACCTGCTCAAGGCTGACGCAGGGATGTCGCTTGATGGAGGATTTGAGGCGTCAGGACGGCCGAGAATCCAGTTTGGGTCGAGCGGTCTCCTCTATATCGAAGTAAACACAACGGGATCAACTCAGGGCGACCTTCACTCTGCACGGGCCCGTTTGGCTGAGAGCGCAGCGTGGAAAGCGATTTGGATCGCCGCAAGCATGAAGGACCGGGATGAAAACATCCTGATCGAAGGCTTCAACGACACAGTCACCGGGCCAACCGCCGAAGAACGCAAGATGCTTGAGGAGACTGGCTGGGACGATGCCAAGCAGCTGGAGGAGCTCGGGGTTAAGCGCTTCCTTACTGGGGTGACTGGAGTCGATGCCGCAGTCCGTTTGCTCTACAAACCCACATGCAATGTCAGTGGACTGGTAACTGGCTACGGCGGGCCCGGAAGCAAGACGGTCCTGCCCAGCAAGGCAATGCTTAAAGTTGATTTCCGACTCGTTCCACGACAGGATCCCTATGACATCTTCGAAAAGGTAAAGCGCCACATCGACAACCTGGGGATCGAAGGCGTGACCGTCAGGATGCTGGGTGCGATACCGCCATCGTACGCACCTCTGGATTCGGAGATATAGCGGGCCGT
>JAUYEF010000254.1 GCA_030691635.1 Bacillota bacterium | reverse complement strand
AAGAGCATAATCTCAGGCTGGAAGAGGCCATCCGCAAGATGACTTCGCTGCCCGCGTGGCGGCTGGGGCTCTGGGACCGGGGTATCCTCAGGCCGGGCAATTGCGCTGATATCACCATCTTCGATCCGGCAACCGTAAAGGACGTGTCAGACTTCCCCGATCCCCACAGGTACGCAGCGGGTATACCCTACGTCCTGGTGAATGGGCAGGTCGTCGTGGAACACGGGTCCCGCGCGGACGCGGTGGCCGGCAAAGTCCTGCGGATGAGGAAATAGGCGAATGAGGAAATAGCCGGACCAGGGAGCATCGCCGCACTGGAAAGAAAGTGGCTGTCCCGAAAGGCCAGACACCCTTGAGGCTAACGTGACTGATCGGCAGTCCATTCTGCGGAAAACCGGCTGCCTCTCAGTCCGATCCGCTGGCAACCGGTAGTCTAGGCGAACTGTGACGCTGGTGTGACCGCCGGGCAGTCCGTTCTAGTTAAAAACCGGCTGCCTGGAAGTCTGTTCTCTGCGTGCTGGATGCGCGACCGCAAGGGGCTGTCCGAAAAGCATTAGTTGGGACGACCCCCTTGGTTATCTTGTGTTTGCTTGGTTGGCCGTTGGTTGCAGGATTGGAAAATGGAGCGTCGCTTTACCGTGGTTCTTTCCCATACCCACCAGTTCCAAACCGATCCCACAAACCCTGCTCGCCCTGCATAAAGAAGAGAGGGGCCGTCCCTACTTTTGGGACAGCCCCTCTCTTCCAGCAGAAAAGGGACAGGAGTCTCCAGATACCCTGCTACATCGCCTTATCCGAGGCGAGGAGATCGAGACAGCTCTTGCAGACGTTCTTTCCACGGAAATGGACCACACCGTTTGCGTTGCCACAGAAGACACATGCGGGCTCATACTTCTTAAGGATGATCTTCTCACCATCGACGTAGATCTCCAGAGAGTCCTTCTCCTCGATATCAAGGGTTCTCCGGAGCTCGATGGGAATCACCACCCGACCAAGTTCGTCAACTTTCCGCACGATACCCGTGGATTTCATCATATCCTCTTACCCCTCTTTCGCCAAGAATCGACGGACGAAAACTAGTTAAAGCATACCAGCGCTTCCATTTATCGTCAACGAGCATTTGCCATATCTAGGAAAGTTTGGACGGACGTGGAAAGCAGGACGCCAGGCGCTACAGAGGGATTGTGTAATGTTTTAGTAGGTAAGAAGTGAAGGCATAAGGAAAGAGACCTCACTTTGGTTCCCCGGCCAAGAGGAAGGGTGAAGTCTCTTTGTTTAAAGCCAGCTTAAGTTTAGACCAGATTAGCGCCAGCTTCAAGTCGTTGGAGAGACTTGCGCATCAGGAAGGCATGCGTGTTGCTCGTGAGGGGTTTACCTCACAGATTAAGCAGGTGGAACAGCAGATTCACGCACAGAGGCCGGTAGGGTTCGAGGTAGTGGGATGGCGCCCAAGAAGGATTCAGACGCTGATGGGCGAGGTGGAGATACGCCGCCGGTGCTACCGGGATGGCGACGGCAGTTACAGGTGGCTGTTTGACGAGGCGCTGGGGCTGGAGCGCAGCCGCAGGGTGTCTCCGGGCTTGGAGCAGGTTATGTTGACTTTAGCGTGCGAGCACACATACCGCGGCACCGCTGATCTGATCGAGCAACTGCTGGGCGTGAGGATAGAAGCGCAGACGGCGCACAGCGAGGTGCAGCGCGCAGGAGCCAGGATCGGGCGGCAAGAGGCAAAGCGGGTAAGATCGGTGCTGGATGGCGAGATGGAGTTGAAGCCTGGCAGGCTGGAAGCGCAGATGCTGCTGGTGGAGGCGGACGGCGTGGTGGTGCAGCTGCAACGCGAGGGCCGGCAGAAGAGCGCGGAGATAAAGCACGGCATCGCGTACGACGGCTGGGAACGCCAGGGCGGGCGCTATGTGCTCAAGAACAAGCGCCGCTACGCAATGATCGGGGACCCTGAGCAATTCTGGGACACATTCGGCATGAGAGTGCACCAGACCTGGGACTTGAGCAGCGTGCAGCGTGTGGTGATCGGCGGAGATGGCGCGAACTGGGTGAAGCAAGGGCTTGAGCACTTCTGCGCAAGCGAGTTCCAGCTGGATGAGTACCATACGCGAAAGCGCATAAGCCAGGCACTGCAGAACAAGCAATGGGCCAGGGCGGTGGGTGACTGCGTGGTCTCGGGCGAGTGGCAGCGCGCTATACAGGTGGTTGACGCGATCGCCCAGGCGGAGCCAAGGTACAAGCCGGAATGCAGCGACTTAAGCCGCTGGATACGCGACAACCACGTGGAACTGCAGGACTACCGGCTTCGGCCACGGCCGCTGCCCCAGGGGGCGCGAGGCACAGGAGCGATAGAGTCTAACGTCGACAAGAACGTGGCGAACAGGTTCAAGAAACGCGGCCGGGGATGGACGATCAGGGGCGCGTCAAACCTGCTGGTGGTGATGAACGCGAGCCAGCGTGTTGAAAACGAGCCTCAGGACATGCGCAGCGCAAATGTGACCGGCTTGTTTGAAGGCGTCGACACACGACTGGCACGGCCCCACGCCACGATGCCGGCGCTTGAACGAGGAAACAACAGCCGGTTGACCAGGGTGCTTCGCGAGATAAGCACGGCCGGAAGGAACCGCACCTACTAAAGCTTGACACGTACTACAGAGGCACTCGACTTGACAATTCCAGGCAGAGATAATATCATTCTCGTAAAACCAAACAGCAGTGCGATGATGGGGATGAGTAGTCTTGGACTGAGGCCGAAAGAGAGCCGGGTGAGGTGAAAGCCGGCGCCTCTGGAAAAGGGCGAACATGGCCCCGGAGTTCTCCGGTCGAACCCCAGTAGGCCGGAGCGCAGGGCGCGCGATACAGCGCCGGGGTATTCAGGCGGGCGGGCTCATCTGCCTGCACGCCGCGTACTCGTCGAGGCGGCCGCCGCAAGGTGGGCGCGAACAAGGGTGGTACCACGGGTCCCTCGTCCCTTATGGACGTGGGGCTTTTTGTTTTGACTGGGGACATTGAAGATGGAGGTGTCTCGATGGCAAAGCCAACTTTTTACATCACCACGCCGATCTACTACCCTAGTGACCGGCTCCACATCGGCCACGCCTATACCACTGTTGCGACTGACACGCTTTGCAGGTGGAAAAGGCTCGACGGCTATGACGTGTTCTTTCTCACCGGGACCGACGAGCATGGACAGAAGATGCAGCGGCGGGCGGAGAAAGCGGGGAAGAGCCCTCAAGAATTCGTCGACTCCATCGTAGTTACTATAAGAGACCTCTGGGACGTGCTGAAGATACAGTACGACGACTTCATACGCACGACCGAGGACCGGCATGTCGCACGCGTGAAGCAGATATTCGAGAAGATCTACAAGAAGGGCGACATCTACAAGGCCGAATACGAGGGCTGGTACTGCGCGGACTGCGAAGCGTACTTCACGGAGACTCAGCACAAGGACCTGGACGGCCGGTGCCCCGATCACGACAGGCCGCTCGAGAGGCTGCGTGAGGAGAGCTACTTCTTCAAGCTATCCAAGTACTCGCAGAGGCTTCTCGAACACATCGACAAGAACCCGGACTTCATCCAGCCGGAGTCGCGCCGCAATGAGATGGTCAGCTTCATCAAGAGCGGCCTGGATGACCTGTGCGTCTCCAGGACCACTTTCTCCTGGGGCGTGCCTGTCGACTTCGACCCCAAGCACGTCGTGTACGTGTGGTTCGACGCACTGACCAACTACATAACTGCGCTTGGATATCCGGATGGAGACCTCTACAAGAAGTACTGGCCGGCGGATGTCCATTTGATGGGGAAAGAGATCGTCAGGTTCCACTCGATCATCTGGCCCATCATCCTAATGGCGCTCGACGAGCCCCTGCCCAAGAAGGTCTACGGGCACGGTTGGCTCATACTCGAAAGCGGCAAGATGTCGAAGACCAAGGGCAACGTGGTCGACCCCGTCCATCTCGTGGCGAAGTACGGCCTGGATGCGGTTAGGTACTTCCTGCTCAGGGAGATACCGTTCGGGTCGGACGGCGTGTATTCTGAGGAAGCGCTTGTCGCGCGGATCAACGCCGACCTCGCGAACGACCTGGGTAACCTGCTCAACCGGACGCTCACGGTGTTCGAGAGGTCCTCCGGCGGGCTCGTGCCCGCGCCGGGCCGGCTCGGGACGCAGGATGAGGCGTTGAAGCGACAGGCGCTCGCGCTGGCGGGCGAAGTCCGCGGGCTCGTGGACAGGCTTGAGATATCCAATGCCGTGGCGGCCACATTCAAGGTGGTGAGCGCGGCCAACAAGTACATCGACGAACAGGCTCCCTGGTCGCTCGCCAAGCAGGGCAAGACCGAGCGGCTCGGCACGGTGTTGTATGTGCTTGCAGAAGTGCTGAGGATACTGGCCACCATCCTGCAACCCTTCCTGATCGAAGGCGCCGGCAAGATGTGGAGCCAGCTTGGCCTGGGCGACAGCATACCTGGATCAGCGTGGGCGGACCTGGACAGATGGGGAGTGGTCCGGCCCGGTACACAGGTAAAGAAGGGCAGGCCGCTGTTCCCTCGCATCGACACGAAGGAGGCCCTGGACGGCACGCCCCAGGCACCGGCGAAGGTCGCGGCGACCCCGGTGAGCCCGGTCGCAGAGGAGGCGCCTCAAGTGGAAGAGCCCACCGACATCTCGATCGAAGCTTTCCAGCAGGTGGACCTGCGGACAGCGAAGATCGTGGCGGCGGAGCAGGTGAAGGGCACTCAGAAGCTCTTGAGGCTTGTGGTAGATATCGGGTCGGAGCAGCGTGAGATCGTCTCCGGCATAGCGGACTACTACACCCCCGAGTCTCTTGTGGGCAAGACGATAATCGTGATCGTAAACCTCAAGCCCGCCAAAATACGGGGCGTCGAATCCCGCGGCATGCTGCTGGCGGCCACCAGGGATGAGAGACTTGTGCTGCTCACGAGCGATAACGACATACCACCCGGAAGCAAGATCAGCTGACCGGAGGCATCGAGCATGCCCGCGGGGCACATGGAGGCATCAGCGTTGCTCGTCGATACACACGCTCACCTGAACGCCGAGGAGTTCGACAAGGACAGGGAGGCAGTCATAGGCCGGGCAGTGGCGGCCGGTGTCGGAGCGATCATCGACATCGGGTCCGATCTCGACTCGTGCAGGAAATCGGTGGAACTGGCACGGCGTCCGGGCCTTTATGCAACCGTGGGAATACACCCGCACTCCGCGCGGCATATGGCTAAGTGGGTGGGGGAAATCGAAACCCTGGCTGCGTCTCCGGGTGTCGTTGCGATCGGCGAAATCGGGCTCGACTACTACCGCAACCTTTCTGAGCCCTCTGCCCAGCGTGATTGCTTCACGCACTTCCTTGGTCTGGCGAGGAGTCTGGGGCTCCCGGTGGTCGTCCACGACCGTGATGCGCACGACGACGTCGTGGACCTGTTGCGGCTTGAGCATGCAGGCGATACCGGGGGCGTGATGCACTGCTTCTCGGGTGACGTGGAGATGGCCAAAAAGTGCCTGGATATGGGTTTTTATATCTCACTGGCGGGTCCAGTGACGTTCAGGAACAACGCACGCGCACAGCAAGTGGTCAGGATGGTGCCCGACTCGAGATTGCTTCTCGAGACGGATTGCCCGTACCTGACTCCTGAGCCCTACCGGGGCATGAGAAACGAGCCTGGGATGGTGCGCGTGATAGCGGAGCGCGCATCCGCGCTCAAGGGCGTCCCGCCGGCGCGGGTCGTGGACGCGACCGGGGCGAACGCGCAGCGCCTGTTCGGCCTCAATAGAGGAAGGAGGCTGGTCGCAGCGAATCTGGAAAGGTAAACCAGTCCCGCATCCGATCTGAAAGGGGAGGACACGAGACGTGGCTACTCCGAGACCCCGTCGACAAAGCCGGGTGAAGCTGAAGCCTGTCTGGCTGCTTGCCGCGCTGGTCTTCGTCGTCGTGCTGGGCCGAGTCGCATGGGTGAAAGCGAACGAGAAACACGTTGAAATAGCGGTTGACGGGTCGACCAAGTCCCTCATCACTCTGAAGAAGACGGTCGCAGAAGCGCTTGCCGAAGCACAGGTGACGCTGGGCCCGGCTGATGAGATCGCGCCGGCCGTTGTCGACCGTCTACAGAAGCAGCAGAAGATCGTGGTCACTCGCGCGATCCCGGTCCAGATCGCGGTCGACGGGGGCAAGAACGACCTGGTCACCACCAGGAAGACGGTCAAGGCGGTCCTCGAGCAAGCCGGGGTTACGCTGGGCCAACTGGACAAGATCAAGCCGGCCATAGATGGTGAGATAACATCTGGCCTCGTTATTGAGATCACAAGGGTGAAGGAGGACCTGACGACTCAAAGGGTCAGCATCCCATTCGCCACGCTGAAGCGCGATGACGAGACCCTCGAGTTCGGGCTCAGCAAGGTCGTGCAGACCGGCGTGAACGGGATCAAAGAGCTCAAGTACCGGGTGACCTTCGAGAACAACAAGAAGACGAAGAGCGTGCTGGTCAGCTCCAAAGTCATAAAGGAGCCGGTTTCCAAGATCGTCGCCTATGGCACTGCCGGCACCATAAGCCGCGGCGGCCAGACGCTGCGCTTCAAGAAGGCGTACGAGATGACTGCGACAGCGTACGATGCGGGGCCGGAAAGCACGGGGAAGTGGGCTGATGGCTATACTTCGATAGGCATGAAGGCCACTTTCGGAGTCGCCGCGGTGGACCCAAAGGTCATCCCGATGCGGTCCAGGCTCTACGTTGACGGGTATGGCTACGCCATCGCCGCTGATGTGGGTTCCGCGATCAAAGGACTGCGCATAGACCTGTGCTATGACACGAGACAGGAAGCGCTGAATTGGGGACGCAAGAAGACCAAGGTGTACGTGCTGGCGGACTAGGAGTGTTGCGTATCGAGCTGTGGAGGCCCACGGTGATAAGAGCGGTTCTGGCGGAGCACGGGTTGCGGCCCAACAAGGCGCTCGGCCAGAACTTCATCGCCGACCGCAACCACCTTGAGCGCATCGTGAGTGTTGCAGGGCTTCATGCGGGAGACGGTGTTCTCGAAATCGGCCCAGGCATAGGCGCGCTGACCCGTGAGCTCTCCACGCGCTGCAGTTTCGTCGTTGCGGTCGAGATAGACAGAGGGCTTGTCCGGGCGCTCGCAAAGACGTGTGAAGACCTGGACAACGTCAAGATCATCCACGCAGACATCCTGACGCTTGACCTCGCGGAGGTGTTGTCGGAAATCCAGACCGGTCGCGCTGCCGGCGCCGCCGCGACGCCTGGAGATCTCCGGGTGGTCGCCAACCTCCCGTATTACATCACGACCCCCGCAATATTCCGTCTGCTCGAGCACCGCGAAAACATCGAAAGCATGGTCTTCCTGGCACAGAAGGAAGTCGCGGCCCGGCTGGCCGCGCGCCCAGGCTCGCGCGACTATGGCGCCCTCACGGTGGCTGCAACCAGTGCAGGCGACATCACACTCCACGGCAATGTGCCTCCTGTAGCCTTCTACCCCAGGCCGGAAGTCACATCTACGATCGTCCGCATAGACACCAAGATCCCCAGTGAGCAGGAGCGGCGTTTGGAGCCGCTGTTCTCGGAAATCGTCAAACTTGCTTTCGCTCAACGACGAAAGATGCTCAGGAACGCTCTGTCGAGCCTCGCGGAGAAGGATGCACTGGAGCAGGCTTTCCGGACCGCGCAGCTGGACCCCGCATTGCGCGGAGAGGCTCTTTCCGTGGCCGATTTCCGGGCTTTAGCAGCAGCTTTTGGGAATTTGCAAAACAGACAGGTGGATGCTAGACTGTAGACATTACAAAGAAACCTGGGTTCAGCCTTATTCAGACCACATGCGAGGAGGTGTGCCGGTGTACTTTGTGAGCCCGACAAAAGGCGTGATGTCCTTCGAACGAATGTACGACGACGTTGTGGACTATATCGAGCAATACCCTGATGACGACTACAAGCTGATCATCGGCACAGACTCCCACACGAAGGACTACGTGCTCTTCGTGACGGCTGTGGTCATTCACCGCAAAGGCAAGGGCGGCCGTTATTACTACACGAAAAAGCAGGACCGGAAGATGCCCAGCATGAGGCAGCGCATCTATCATGAGGCCGCGCTGAGCCTGGGCGTGGCGAGCCGTCTGGCAGCGAAGATCGCCCGGAACGGGACGTCGCACCTGAATGTCGAGATTCATCTCGACGTGGGTCAGGCGGGCGACACAAAGGATCTGATACGGGAAATCGTGGGGATGGTGGTTGGGAGTGGCTTTGATGTAAAAATCAAGCCAGACTCATACGGCGCGTCGAAAGTTGCCGATAAGCACTCCAAATAGCCAGCAGAAATCGGTAAGAAGGACCTTGACAGATTGCGTTCATATTCCTTATAATATATCCCTTTTACCTTGCTAGAGCATATGCATCATGGTATAATTAATAGCGCGTAGCCTCTCTCTTTACGAAAGGACGTGATGCGACTTGGACTCGAGGAATGCTCTGGCGATCATCAAGAAAGGCCTAGAGTCGCACGTCGGTCAGCGCATCAGAGTCAGGGCCAACAAGGGTCGCCGCAAGATCGTCGAAAAGGAAGGCATACTTGAGAAGACCTATCCCAGCATCTTCTTGGTCCAGATAAACGAGGAGCGTTCAGGCACACGTCGGGTTTCCTACAGCTACACAGATGTCTTGACGGAAACGGTTGAGCTCGTGGTGTGTGGCGATGCAGGGGACCAGAAGATCTGCGTAGAGGCAAGGTAACAGGGAAAACGTTCAGGTGGAGCCGCCCCTTCTCCGGGGCGGCTCTGTTTTATTGATCTCCCTCCTGTTGATTTCTCCCGGATAGACCCTCTCCCCGCATGACATGAAACGCCTGCTTCCACACGCCTCTGGTCACACCCCCAACGACCGTTACATAAGATGGTCTGAGTAACGGTAGGCGGAGGGATGACACTTGGAAGGCATTTTTCGCACTTTTGCCACTCATAAGCGTCATATGATGCGCCGCAGCAATGTTGTTGGAGTCGGAGTCGGTTTCAAGATCAAAGACGGGATCAACACAGGGAAGAAAGCGATATGCGTTCTGGTCAAGGAGAAGAAACCTCTGGCCGAACTGCCCACAGCCCAAGCGATCCCGCTCACGCTCGGCGGGTATGAGACTGATGTGATTGAGGTCGGACAACTTGTCGCGCTTCAAGACAGGCTTACACGGCTCCGGCCGGCTCCTCCGGGGTGCAGCATCGGCCACTACCTCATCACTGCCGGGACTTTGGGATGCCTGGTCAAGGATCGTGCTACAGGTACGAGGCTCATTCTCTCCAACAACCATGTTCTCGCCAATATGACGGACGGGACGGACGGGAGAGCGAGCACTGGGGACGAGATTTTCCAGCCCGGCAAGTACGACAACGCAACGCCGGATGACGTGATCGGCCGGCTGGAAAGGTGGATGCCCATCTACCAGGACTCCTCCAACCCGGCATGCCCGATCGCGGCTTCGGCAGAGAGGATAGGGAACAAGATCATCAAAGTGGTACGCCCGAACTATCATGTGAAGCTCTTCAGAGCCTCATCGATCGAGAACATGGTCGACGCGGCGGTCGTCCGGCCCACCTCCGATAGTCTGGTCATGCCCGAGATCATCGGCATAGGCGCACCGACAGGCATCGCGTGTGCGGAAATCGGCATGAAGCTGCAGAAGAGTGGACGGACGTCCGGCCTGACCAAAGGTGAGGTCATGGTGATCGGAGCCACGCTCCAGGTCATGATGGGTGACCTTGGGTTCGCGACTTTCCACGACCAGATCGTCACCTCACCGATGGCCGAACCGGGGGATAGTGGCTCGCTGGTGCTGGATGAATCCCGCAGGGCGGTCGGTCTACTCGGCGCGGGGTCGGACAAAGCGACGATACTGTCATCGATCCAGAACGTGCTTGACCTGCTGAACGTGGACCTGGTCACCGGCCTCTAGGCTCTCGTGCGTCATCTTGGCCCGCAGTATGCCGGCCCGCCCATCATGGACGAATGGGAACCCACCACGCCCTGCAGCCGCACCGGCGGCTGCGGTTTCTTTTTTGGGCTTTCGGCAAAACTGGTATGTGTCGTCTCGAAAGCCGGGTGGTTAGCGATAGGACATAAAGTCAGGGGAAATCTCGTGATCATCGGCGGGGCGGAGGACCTCACCGGTGAGTGCGTCATCCTCCGCGAAGTCGTGCGCCTTTCCGGAGGGCGCCGCTCCGCCATCGTCGTCATCACGGCCGCCTCAGCCGATCACGAAGAGGCGGGGGAAACCTACCGCCACGTCTTCCAGAAGCTCGGAGCAGAAAGCGTAGCGGTCCTGAACCTTACGTCCCGAAACCAGGCCCAGCGTCCCGAGGAAGCTTCTCAACTCGAGCGGGCCACAGGCGTGTTCATGCCCGGGGGCGACCAGTTGAGGATCACCGCGATGCTCGGGGGCACGCCCGTGTACCGCGCCCTCCAGGAGAGGTACGAAGCCGGCGTGGTAATATGCGGGACCAGCGCGGGGGCGTCAGTGATGTCGGGCGCGATGATAGTGGGCGGACGCGAGGACGAAGCCCCCACCAAGGAAAGGTCTGTCCGGATGGCGCCAGGGCTCGGGCTGGTGGAGGAGGTCGTGATAGACCAGCATTTCGCTCAGCGCGGGCGGATAGGGAGACTGCTGTCCGCCGTTGCGCAGAACCCGTATGTGATGGGGCTTGGAATAGACGAAGACACCGCCGTGGTGCTTAACGCGCGAGGCGTGTTCCGGGTCATCGGCAGCAACTCCGTCACGCTGGTCGACGGGACCGGCATAACCCACAGCAACGTGTCGGAATCGGACTTCTCCAGGATACTTGCGCTCACCGACGTCAAGATACATGTGCTACCTTCAGGATATGGCTTCGACCTGTCGACCAGGCGTCCCGCCCTGGCCGCAGAGGTCTCGGGTTGGATAGAAAAGGAAAACGAATAGACGCCATCCAGCAGGCAAGCATAAACACTTGTCTGCTGTTCTTGTTGTTGGGAGGTTTGAGATGCAGATCCTCAGCTCACGCGCCATTGAAGGCAGGAACATCCACAGTCATTACCCGGTGATTGAAGTGCTGGTCGATTTAGAAGAATACGCAGACCGCCAGACAAGCGAGTTCCCCGGCCTGGCAGATATGCTGGTCGAATGCCTTCCCGGCATCGCTTCCCACCATTGCGGCATCGGCGCGCCCGGTGGCTTCCTGCTGCGGGTGGGTGAGGGCACCTACTTCGGGCATGTGATAGAGCATGTGTCTCTTGAACTGATGATCGCAGCCGGGCAGGCGGTGATGTACGGCAAGACTCGCTGCGTGGAGGGGACTGTCTACAAGGTCGTCTTCGAATACCAGTGCAAGGAGTCAGGCCTGTACGCAGCCCGCCTGGCGCCTCAGATAGTGGACCAGATGGCCAGAGGACAGAGGCTGGAGGTGGAAAGCCACATCGCACGGATACGCGCCCTCGCGTGGAAACACCAGCTTGGGCCGTCCACCCTGGCTATAGCGAAGGCAGCGGAGGACCGGGGCATTCCCTGGATGCGGCTTGGGAGCACAAGCATGCTGCAGCTTGGCTATGGTTCGAAGCAGCGGCTTGTGGAAGCGACGATATCGGGGCGCACCCCATGCATCAGTGTGGATATCGCCTGTGACAAGGTGCTGACCAAGCTGCTGCTTGAGGAGGCGGGGATTCCCGTTCCGCAGGGAGGCCTGGCCGGCGACGAGGAGCAGGCGCTGCGCGTCGCCACGGAACTCGGCTACCCGCTCGTGACAAAGCCGAGGGACGGTAACCAGGGCAAGGGCGTGTCAGTGAACCTCAGGACCGAAGATGAACTGCGGCAGGGCTTCATGGCTGCGAGATCCTTCAGTGACGAAGTCGTGGTCGAGAGGCATATCCAGGGGCGGCACTACCGGATTCTTGTCATCGGCAGCAAGGTGGCGGCGGCATCAGAGCGTCTCCCGGCCTTCGTGATAGGCGACGGGAAGCATGACGTCGCCCGGCTGGTCGAGATGACGAACTCAGACGCCATGCGCGGAGAGGAGCATGAACTGCCGCTGACCAGGATCAGGATCGATGAAGCGGCAAAGCACGTGCTATCCAGGCAGAGTCTTTCACTCGACAGCGTTCCTGGAAGGGGCAACCTGGTATACCTGCGGGACAACGCCAACCTCAGCACCGGCGGCGTGGCGATAGACGTCACCGATGAGGTGCACCCAGAAAACGCAAGGATGGCGATTAGAGCCTGCGAAGTGCTTGGCATGGACATCGCCGGAGTGGACCTGATCATGGACCACATCTCTCTCCCAATGGATGCGACCGGAGGCGCGGTCGTCGAGGTAAACGCGGCGCCGGGCATCAGGATGCACCTGTTCCCCTGGAAGGGGCGCAGGCGCGAAGTGGGCAGGCAGATAGTGGACCACCTCTTCCCGGGCGGCAACGGTCGGATCCCGGTGATCGCCGTCACGGGCACCAACGGCAAGACCACCACGGTCAGGATGATCGCGGCGGTGCTCGCTGAGGCTGGGTATCATGTGGGCATGACCTGCACGGACGGAGTCTTCATCAACGGCGACTGTATCATGAAGGCCGACGCCAGCGGGCCGAAGAGCGCCAGGACCGTGCTCAGGTCGCCGAGGGTGGATGCCGCCGTGCTGGAGACCGCGCGCGGCGGGTTGATACGGGACGGGCTGGCGTTTGACCGGTGCGACGTCGCGGTCATAACCAACATTGCTGATGACCACATCGGCCAGGATGGGGTCTCGACCCTGGAGGACCTTGCCCTGGTCAAGTCGCTCCTGATAGAAGCGGTGCTACGCAAGGGCCATGCCGTGATCAACGCCGACGATCCGGTTTCCCTCTCCATAGCCGGCAGGGCATCCGGGCGGCTCCTTCTCTTCTCGACTCAGCCGGACAACCTGGCGGTGCGCAAACATGTGCTGGCGGGAGGCCGGGCTGTCGTCCTGAAGAACGGCCACATAACCCGGACCAGCCAGGACAAGACGGCGAAGATCGTGGGAATCAAGGATATTCCCTGCACGCTCGGGGGCGCAGCTCTGTTCAACGTGCAGAACGCCCTGGCGACGGCAGCAGCGTGCTGTGCGCTGGACATCGACGCTGAGACGATCGCTGAGGCGCTGAGCCAGTTCCACGCGGACGCGAGGGCCAACCCCGGACGGCTGAACATCATCGAGTCTGGGGGGTTCACGGTGGTCCTGGACTACGGGCACAATGTGCCTGCCCTCGAGGCTTCAGTTCAGGCCATCAGGAACCTGGTCGCGCTCGACGAGCGGCAGCCACGTCGCCTGATAGGTGTGATCGCTTCTCCAGGAGACAGGCAGGATGACCGCATCGTGGCCCTGGGGAGGGCGGCAGCCGGCGCGTTCAACCTTGTGTTCATAAAAGAGGACCACGACCTGCGCGGCAGGGAACCGGGCAGGACAGCAGGGCTGCTGACACAGGGCGCGCTCGAGATCGCCCCGGCGGAGGCAGTGAAGGTCGTGCTTGATGAGGGCGAGGCAATCAGAGAGGCCCTGAAGGCGTGCACCCGGAACGACCTGCTGGTCGTCTACTACGAGAAGTATGACGAGGCTTATCGAAGCATCGTCAAATGGACCCAGGAGCTGGGACCGTTGCCCGAAGAGGCAGCTCCCGAGGTTATGGCCGGGGCCGCACCTGAGCCGCCTGGCAAGGGCCACGTCATATCCAGCGCAGCGGTCCGGTAACGGCAAAAGGGTTATCCGCCGGCTCTCACGAAGCAATGCAGGCAATGCAATCGCTGAGCATACAGGCAAATTCCAAGATTAACCTGGGCCTGGAGGTGAACAGGCTCAGGCCGGACGGCTTTCACGACGTCAGGACGGTCATGGTGAAGACACGCCTCGCCGACCGGGTCGCCCTGGACCTGCGGCCGTCCCTGGGACCCGGCAGGCTCGATGTGACGGTATCTGGCCTCCGCGCACCTGAGGGAGAATCCAATATTGCCCACAGGGCCGCCGCGTCCTATCTCACGCGAGCCGGTTATGCGTGCTCCAGCTTACCTTTCGACTTGTCGGTGCACATCCACAAGGCCATCCCTGCGGGCGCCGGCCTTGGCGGAGGCAGCGCTGATGCAGCCGCCATCATCTCTGGTCTTTCCACGTTGCTTCAGAGCACAGGTTCCCGCCCTGGCCCCTTGCCTCATGCGGAGTGTGTGGCGGTCGCCCAGGAAACCGGTTCTGACGTGCCGTTTTTCCTCGCCGGGCCCGTCTGTCTTGCCGAAGGGCGCGGCGAGAGGTTGGCTCAGATAGAAAGCCGATGCCACCTGCGTCTCCTGCTTGCCAAGCCCGCCGCAAGCCTCTCAACAAAGCTCGTCTACCAGATGTATGATATGGTTGGCCCAGGGGCGAGGCCGGACATACCGGCGGTTATCCAGGCGCTCTCCTGCGGCGATACCAGAGCCCTGCGGGACGCAGTCAACAACGACCTTGAGAAAGCGGCGGTCGGTCTTGTGCCCGACATCGCCCGTGTCATAGCCCTGCTGAGAGGGTTGGAGCCCGTTTGTGTGGGTATGACGGGAAGCGGCAGCTGCGTATACGCCGTGTTCGACGACGAGATGCAGGCGCGGCACGCCCAGATGGAAATCTCCAGGAGCCGGTGGGTTTCCTGGTCGGTTCTTACTGAATCGTTTTCCGGAGAGGTGCATGACAATGGAGCATGAGGTCGGCATGGCGAGCGCCATCGTCCTGGCTGGCAGGGCAAATGACGCCAGGCTCAAGGACGCCAGCCCTGAGCCATGGGAAGGCCTGATAGAAATCGGGTGCAGGCCCATGGTCGCATGGGTGCTGGACGCGCTGCTCGGGTGCAGGCAAGTCGGCCATATCGTCATGGTGGCGCCCAAAGCCCCATTTTCGACCTTCGCAAGCGAACGGGTGACACTGGTCGAACCTCCTGGTCCAATGATTGAGAACGCGCTGGCTGGAGTCCGAGCGTGCCCTCCCGGCGAATTTGTGCTTGTATCAACGTCAGATATTCCTTTTGTGAACCCAGGCATAGTTGAACGTTTCCTGAAGCAATGCTCAGAGCGCGAAGGCGACTTCTACTATCCAGTGGCGTCGAAGCAGTCCACTGAGAAACGCTTTCCGGGTGTCAAGAGGACCTATGTCACCATCCGCGAAGGCACCTTCACCGGTGGCAACATGTTCCTGGTGAGATGCTCCAAAGTCGACACCATAGCGGACAAGGTCGGGAAGTGGATCGAATACCGGAAGAACCCGGCGAAGCAGGCCGGTCTGCTCGGGTGGATGTTCGTCATAAAACTGCTGCTGGGAATCCTGAGCATACCGGAACTCGAGAGATCGATTTCCAATTACCTTGGATGCCGGGGTCGCGCCGTGATCTCGAACGATCCTGAGATCGGGACCGATGTGGATAAACCCAGCGACCTGGAACTCGCGCGGCGCGAGATCAAGCGACCGGCCTGAGCTCTGCCGGGGCTTACTGGGGCACCAGGGCACGCACCACAACGATCTCCGCCTCGGTGGTCGTGAAGCTGATTTGCGCTTGGCCGAGAGCGTCGGTCTCGCGTATCCATTGCCGTAACCCCGTGACGCTGCCGCTGACCTCGAACGACACCAGGACACCTGATGCTGGGCGCCCGTCCCCCGTCAGGGCCCTGGCCGTCACAACCACCTCTTCACCTGTGCTCGCCGTGCTTCTTGATGAGACGAGCTCGATGGATGCAATG
>JAUYEF010000215.1 GCA_030691635.1 Bacillota bacterium | reverse complement strand
CGTCGGCGCCGATGGCATAGGCGGTTATCATCATGCCTTCCAGCACGGCATGCGGGTCGCCTTCGAGAACGCTCCGGTCCATGAAAGCGCCGGGGTCGCCTTCGTCGCCGTTGCACACGATGTATTTCTTGGCTCCTGGGGACCGGCGCGCGAACCGCCATTTCGAGCCGGTGGGGAAGCCCGCGCCGCCGCGCCCGCGCAGGCCGGACTTGGAAACCTCTTCGATGACTTGCTCCGGCGTCATTCCCGTCAGGACCTTGACCAATGCCGCGTAACCGCCCCTCGCGATGTAGTCGTCCACTTTCTCGGGGTCGATGAAGCCACAGTACTGAAGCACGACACGCTGCTGCTTCGAGAAGAAGCCCAGGTCGTGGTACGGCCTGCTCTCGTCCGTAATGGTCCCCACAACCCACTCCGTGACCGGCTCTCCGCCCAGGATATCCTGCTCCACGATCCGCGGGATCATCTCCGGTGTCACACGTCCATAGGTGACACGCGGCCGGCCCGGGTGCTGCACATCAACGAGCGCTTCCTGTTCGCACATGCCGATGCAGCCGACCTTGACGAGTTCCACGGCCTGCGCATCACGCCCGGCGGCGTTAAGACGGGTTACGAGAGCCTGGTAGAGATCACCGGCGCCCGCGGCTATGCCGCATGTGCCCATGCCCACAAACACGCGAGTCACTGAGGCGATGCCCTGGGACCTGGCGATAACGTCGTCCCTGTACCGGCGGAATTCCGCAAGACCTGGCGACATTTGATGAGTTGCCCCTTCCGGTTATTGGCGCAAGAGAATGACAAGGTTATACGTGTCTTTATTGGCTTCGAGGCCGCTTAATCCTCCATTCGACACGTGCCGACGCTCAAGACCTCCAAGAGGGACTGCAGGCCGCCGGGACGAATGCCTCATTCAGATTGCGGTCAACCACATTGCACCGGAAGGGGTTTTTCACTTATGTCACTGGACAAAGCGCTCTCAATCGCTGACGGGATGGGTGACTGGCTCGTCGAACAAACGATCGAAATCTGCAAGATACCGGCTCCAGGTTTTGAAGAGAAGGAACGCGCGGAATACGTGGCGTCGAAGATGAAGGAGTTCGGCCTTGCGGACGTTCGCGTGGACCAGGCCTATAACGCTGTGGGCATCCTGAAAGGCAAGGGTGGCCCGGCGGTGCTTTTCGCCGCGCACATAGATACCGTTTTCCCGAGGTCGCAGCCGATCGAGATCCGCCGTGAGCCTGGCAAGGTGTGGGCTCCGGGGATCCGGGACAACTCGTCCGGCACCGCCGGCATGCTCGGCCTGATCAAGGTGCTGAAGGAATCAGGCTTCACCCCCAAATGCGACCTCATCTTCGTCGGAACTTCGGGCGAGGAAGGCCTCGGCGATCTCAAAGGGATCAAGCAGGCGATGAAAGACTTCGGCCGCCGAACGGCGATGGTGGTCTGCATTGACGGTGACCTGGGCGGCCTGACCCACATGGGCGTCGGGTCGAGGCGGCTCAAGGTCACCATTCACGCGGCCGGCGGGCACTCCTACGGGGCGTTCGGCGCGTCCAGCGCGATTCACTCGATGGGCCGCATGATTGCCCAGATAGCGGACATCAAGGTGCCGATAAAGCCGAAGACCACGTACAACGTCGGCGTGATCTCGGGCGGGCACTCAGTGAACTCAATCGCCACCGAAGCCTGGATGCTGGTGGACATGAGGTCGGAAGGAGTGGCTGAACTCACGGCGCTTGAGAAGCAGGTGCGGGAGGTCATCGAGCCGGTGTGCGCAGGCGACTCGGTGAAAGCGGATATCGAGGTGGTCGGGGACAGGCCTGCGGGCGGCATCCCGAAGGACCACCCGCTGGTCAAGACCGTCGAGGGCGTGCAGGCGAAGCTCGGGATGAAGCCGAGCGGGAGGGCAGGCAGCACCGATGCGAACGTGCCGCTCAACATGGGCATCCCCGCCGTTTGCATAGGCTGCACCACGGGCGGCAACGGCCACAGGCCGGACGAATGGCTGGATGAGGCACCGTTCGCGCTTGGGCTGAAGCAGCTGATCATGGTTACCGCGGAGCTTGCGGGGTAGGGAAGAGGTATCCTGGCTTAGCGGTAGACGATCTTGGCACAAGAACAGGGCGGCCGTTCGTCGTGGTGCGGTCGCCCTATCTAGAAGCACCAACCCTCTCGTTCCATGAAACCTTCGAGGCCGATGCAGTCGAATGCCAAAGTGTTCACATATGTTCGGGATCTGAGCAGCGTTTGGCTTATATTTCTCTGTAGTCACGACAATCCCACCAATGGCTCTGGCCTTTGCGATGACAAAGGGATCTGCAACTGGCCGTCCCTCAAGCATCTTCCTCCTGTCGATCAGCTGCCGGAAGTGGGGCTGGCGGAAGATCTCCTCAACGTAACGAATCTCTAGTTGTGATGGGGAGTCGAATAGATCTCCCTGTTCAGACACCCATTGCGTGAGCCTTGTCTTCCCATGAAAGGATATGATCTCATTTGCGACCTCGCGCGTCGAGAGTACCCTCCGCGAGGCAATCACGGTGTTGAAGCGCTCCCAGAGTGAGGGGAAGCGCGACGCGTAGAAGTATGTGAACAATGTGATAAACGGACCAGCATCGAAAACATATACCACGTTTGACACCTACTTGCTGAAGGCCTGCTCTAGTGCGGGTATATGATCAACCTTCACGCCAAGATAGCCGGACAATTCATGTATGGATAGTCGGTTCTGGTAGTATTGAGCGAAGGCGATGTTGAGATAGGTCCTGCCTAGGTACGCTATCTTCGTGGCGTAGTAGTTTCCGCCGCTGGTTCCTCTTCTTGACCGTCTCGCTGCGACTATCCATTCCTCTGCTTTTCGACTATAGTAGTCCTCG
>JAUYEF010000186.1 GCA_030691635.1 Bacillota bacterium | reverse complement strand
GATGCACTGGCGCTCATTGTTCTCCCCCGATGTTTCAATCCTGCCGGCCCACATCTCTATCTGTGCTCTTCTAGGGCGGCGTGGAGTCCGGCACTGCCATTCTCAAGCGTGGTTGGATTTGCCGTCACCGGGCTCTTTTCCTTCATCTCTGGCCGTTCCGCTCTGGCCGTTCCGTGCTTTGCCCGGAAGAAAACGCACAGGAGCCCGGTCAAGGGCTCCTGCAACCTCGGACGGCGATGCGCTTTACTTCGGTAGTATCGGAATCCAGGTCCCGAACAGGAACTGGAGCCTGCCGATGACCAGCGAAAGCCGGGCCATGATGGTCGAGCCCAGCGAGGCGCCGAACGCGATCATCATAAGGTACTGGCCGAGCTTGCCGACACTCATCACGGCGGCACCGCCCGGGCTCTTCTCAGATACGCCGAAGAAGAAGTACACGAGCACAGCAACCACAGTTACCAGATAGAGCACGTTGTCCAGACTGGTCAGGCCCAGGTTCACAGTCGCCGCGGCCTGAGCCCAGAACTCCGAGTCTATGGCACGCTTCAGGCTCAACCCTGCCGCCACGCCCATCATGAAGCCGAGCGGAATGCGGCTAAGCCATGCATATGGGGGGAAGAGCCTTGTGAAAAGCAGCGCGCCGCCGAGCAGCGGCACTAGCCACATCATCTGCCCCTTCTGCACCAGTGGATTGACCGCGCTGTTCATCACGTTCTGGTAGCCCAGCACTGCGGCGTGTCCGACCGCCAACCCCAGGAAGAGGTGCTCGGCGAACGTGAACATCTTGTTTTCCTTGAACAGGAAGCTATAGATGGCAATCGTGAGGATTGCCGCTATCCAGATACCAATTGTGTCCACCCGCTCACCCCCTCACTTCTTCTTTGTCTGGGACCGGGATGCGATGTACGCGATGTTACCGATGAGCACCAGCACCACGATCCACATGTGACCCAGCGACTGCGCGTCCATGCCTGCCGCTGCCGGACCAGGCGTCTTGGTCTGCACCTCGTATTCAGCGGCCCCGTTAAGTCCCGACAGGATACCGACGAGTTGGCCAGACGAGAAGTACGGCTGCGTGACTGCCAGGATGACGGCAGTGATCGCCGCGATGGAAGGCACCTTATGGGGCGCCTGGATGTGGCCCAGCATCCAGCGCTGAGACTCGCCGCCGCTGATGTCTATGACGCAGGCGAAGTCCTTGACGCTCTTGATGCGGCTCCACAACGGCATGCCTGCGAGCGGCTTGTTGTTATCGTCTGTTGTGTAGAGTGATACGATGTCGCGGCCGATTGCGGCCATGGCGGTCTCGCCACCCGCCTTGTACGGCAGGATGATGTAATCCTTGCTGTTCTCATACTTGTACTCCCCGGCCCACCTCTCGAAGAGTTTGGTGTTATACCTTGGTGCTTCCACCGCCAGCGAGCAGATGACTATCTTGACCTTCTTGCTCATCAGGTGTCTCGCCAGGGTCAGCGTCTGTGGGTACAGCTCAGCCTCGACGCCGGGACCTGTGGAGTTCACCACGAGGACGACCGAGTCCGCCGGCAACTTGTCGATGAACTCGTAGGTGGCCTTTGACTCACGTGTTATCGGCAATGGCAGCCCGATAGGCTTGTAGAGGGGGACGAATAGCACGACCAGCAGCACCACATAGATGATCCGCCGGTCGAGGTTCATAAGAGTGTTAAGCATCGCACGCACCCCCTACTGTGCGCCGAGGTGGCCGCGTTCCAGCCCGAGCACAACTCTCAGGCTGACGCCGACCATCCCGAGCGCGGCGCCCATAGACATACCGCGCATCGCTGCAGAGTTCGGGACCTTGAGGATCCACTGGCTGATCACCGGGAACTGGTTCCATATCACAGCGCCGATACCCACTGTGCCCATGATGACCAGCACGCCGGAGAACAGGAGCACCGCTGCCTGCCCGTTTCTCACCCGGAAGGCCCGGTAACACGCAGAAGCGATGTAGAACGCATTCATGGAGAACACTGTCGCGCTCAGTGGCGTGTACATGTTATCGAAGATAAACTTGTAACTGGGCGACTTGATGCCGCGCGAGTCGAGCACGCCGAGGAAGAAGAGTATGAGCATGGACGAGATCAGGATTATGCTGTTTACAGCCTTCTTCTGCTGAATGTGCTTCGAGTGGATCCTGATCATGTTGCCCCCGCCGAGGAAGAGGGCGATAGCGGCCATGACCACGCGCCATTCAAGGAACGACTTCGACATGTCCTTGATGATCTTGACATCGAAGAAAGTCTCAAGAGTAACGACCATCCCACCAATAAACCCAAGCCAAATCGGTAAATCACGTCTCACGGTCTACCACCCCCCTCACATCTTCATGAAGTCGTATAGGATCTTAATACCGGCTGTTTTCAAAAGGCAGCCGATGAAAATTAGGACCACAACCAGATACTTACCGACTTCCTCCGCCATAAGCGCGCCCACCTGGAACGGGTTGCGCGAGATGTATGCGCCTGCGGCGAACAGCTCTTCGCCGATGAGCGTATAGTCGCAGGCTGCTACGAAGAATGGGACCTGGATGGTGCGCCCCGTGCCGCCAATCTGGATGGCGCCGATCATCTGGCCGACCTCCGCAATCAGCAGCGATTCTGCGTAGAACGGGCCCAGCATGAGGTTGGCCCCCGGGCGCTCTCTCATGAATATGCCGTAGATGCCGGCCACGTAAGAAGTCTGGGTATCCGAGAGGAAGCGGATGTTGTCCGGCTTGTACTTATCGGGCTTGCCCTCGTGCACAAAAGCCTGCTTCACGATCTCTTCGGTCATCAGCTGGGTCTCCGGGAGGCAGTTGGACACGATGATGTCGGTGTCCATGTCGGCCGACTTCTCCGCGGTGTACTTCAGGACGTCGAACGATGCAAGCACGTTCGTGTCCAGGGCGCCCGTCCCGAACGTATAGTGGACGGGCAGTCCCATTTCGGTGCACCTGCCGACCGCTTCATCGATTGCGTCGAGGCCTGCTATCCTCCGGATGTAGATGTCCTTACCGGCTTTCGCCCTTTGATAGTAGTAGTAAAGCGCAATGCAGAAGACGATGAAGAACAGCAGGAGAGAACCCTTACCCTTTGCGATCAAACGGTTGACCTCCTTCCTGATCGTTTGCTGCAGCCAGGCCTGCCTGCCCTCCTTTCCGGCACATCACGTGATGTCATATACCTCAGACCTTTGATGTGAATTTCTACTTTCACCTTTCACATTCCTGCCGGACTATTGAGAAATGCTTCACTACACTGTTATGAGGCGCCTGACACAAGCAGAAGGCCCGCCTGCGGGGCGGGCTGTCGGGGTGATGCGCGGTGGTAATCGCCACAAGTCATCCAAGCCGGAAGCCCGACCATGCGCGTGCTGGGGCGCAGGCATCACGTTTGCAGGCGTGCCTCAATCTCCTCCGCACGTGCCAGCAGTTCTTCACCGCCGCGGCCACCGAGGGAGGTTGCGTTGATCCGGACGTTTTCGATCGCACCTCTTCCCCCGGCCGCAGCCAGCAGGGCGGCAACCGCAAGGTCCGACGAGGCGTTCGGATTCGTCTTGCCTTTCAACGCCCTGGCGATGGACAGGATTTCTGCGCTGATCTGAGCCACTCTCATGGGCACACGGGCCGCTCCCAGGGTGGCATCAGAAATCGCCTCCTGGCGGGCCTCTTTCTCCGCGGATGACTCCCTGGGCAGGGCGAACGCCGCCATGACCTTGTTGAACGCATCGGAGTCCTCTGTCGCGAGCCTGAGAGCTTCACCGGAGAAGGCAGTAGCGGCCTGCAGCGCGGCTGACACCTCGGACTCATGCTGCTGGAACTTGCGCTTTCCAAGCGTGAGACGGCAGACCATGCTGACTAGCGATGCAGCGAAGCTGACGGCCAGAGATGAGGCCGTTCCGCCACCTGGCGCTGGTTCGGACGATGAGAGCCTGTCAACGAAGTCGCCGACCGTGACGCCGGCGAACCCGGGCTCGCCAAGTTCCTCCCCGGATCGCTCGCCAACGGGCTCGTCAGGTTCCTGCCCAGGTCCCTCCCCAGATCCCTCGCCGGGCCGGTCTCCAGGTCCGGTGCCCGGGGCGCCCTCCTCTCCACCCGCGAGCGCCCCTACGCGCCTCTCGATGATCTGTTTCCGGGAGAAACGCGCGAGTTGCATGTAAAAGGATGCGGAGTCGGTGAGCGCTCGCATTGGGACCAGCCCCACGATCTCGGACTCAGCCACGGAAACGCCGTACCTCCTGGCCTCGGTGCGAACGCTCTCCAGAACGCGGTACAGCGGGGTCTTCGTGTAGTCGGTGACGTTGACGCTAACCTGCGCAAAGCCACGCTCCTCAAGCGGCAGGCCGATTGCCCGGACGTTCGTCAGGCCGCCGCTACGCTCGCGGATCTTCCTCGCAATCTTTCTCGCGATCGAGGCATCGCGCGTGCCCAGGTTCACGTTGTATGCGATGAGAGGCACCCGCGCGCCGATGACTGTGACCCCTGCCGTGGGGTGTACCTTCGCAGGGCCGAAGTCCGGTGTCCATTCACTCTCCCGTATCTTCTCGTGCCAGCCTTCGAACTGCCCGGCCCGTATGTCGGACAGGTTGCGCCGGTGGGGGGCTGTGGCCGATTCCTCGTACAGGATTACCGGGATCCCGAGTTCTTCGCCGACACGTTTCGCGAGAGACCTGGAAATCGATACACAATCGCTCATGGAAATGCATTGCACAGGCACAAAGGGCACAACGTCGGTCGCGCCCATCCTCGGGTGAGCGCCCTCGTGCTTCTGAAGGTCGATCAGACGCGCCGCGATGGCGATGGATTCGAAGACTGCCTTGCTTGTGTCGTCTGGGGCCCCGGCCACCGTCACAACGGTCCGGTTATGAACAGGGTCCGGCTTGACGTCGAGCAACAGCACACCGGCTGCTCTCCGGAATGGAGCAGTGATGGCGTCGATGACATCTTTCCTCCTGCCTTCACTGAAATTCGGGACACATTCGACGACCTTGTTCACGAAATACCCCCCTGTCTCCGCCACGTCTATCCACGACCACTCTGGGAAAGATAGAGCGGAGGAGGCGAACTGATGGAAGCTCCGAAGCCGGCCAAGCGGCCACCGATAGTTTACACTTGCCCCGAGTGAGTTCCTTGCGACGACGTGAAGAAACACCTTTCACGCAAAGGCGTGCCCTTTGAAGAACGCAACTCGGGAGATAACCCCAAATATGAGCAAGAGATAAGCAACATGCTGGGATACGTGACTTATCCGGTCACGGTCTGCGAAGGCTACACCATCGTGGGCTATAAGTCTGATGATCTGGACGGGGCGATACCGGTGGTCTTCTGATGACCTCCGCGCGGCGCGCGGCGGTCACGGCGTCTGGACGAGGCGATGCTATGTCCACGTGGGTGGACATAGCATCGCCTACATCATGATCAGCACAAGAGACAGCGCTCCAACCACGATCGAGGCTCCGAGGCCTGCGACAAACGGCCCGAAGCCCACTTTCTTCATCCGCAAAAAGTCCGTCATGAGGCCTGTAGCCGCCATCGCCATGACGATGAGGAACTTGGACGCCGCTTTCGCCAGGCTCAGGAGTGCCACGTAGCTCGGATTCGCGCCGAGGGCCGGGTCGGCAAGGGTCCTGGCCACTGAGGCAGCCACAAACCACAGCACGAAGTACGGGAAGCATTGCAGGGCCTGCTTGATATCAAAGCGTGACGATTTCCTGCGGCAGTACACGGCGCCAAGGATGAACACCAGCGGAGCGAGCAGGGTCGTTCGGACGAGTTTGACCACCGCCGCGATCTTGCCGGCCGGCTCGCTGTACGAGAATCCCGCGGCGAGCACCTGCGCGGTTTCATGCACCGCCGTCCCGGCCCAAGTCCCGAATTGAGCATCCGTCATGGCCAGCGCCTTTCCTATCGCCGGGTAGGCGAAAATCGCCAGTATCCCGAACATGGTTATGGTCCCGATCGCGTAGGAAACGTCCGAATCGTCGGCCCCCACAGCCGGCGCAGCGGCGACGATGGCAGTAGCTCCGCAGATGGCAGTGCCTGTGCCCACCAGTGTCGAGAGTTTCTCCCGCAGGCCGAGCAGCCTGCCTATCCAGATGGTGAGCAGGATTCCCGCTGCGACAACGAAAACTATGACGCCCAGCGTACCGGTGCCGATCTTGAACGCGACCCGGAGTTGCAGGTCGAACCCGAGCAGGATGATCGCGAACTTCAGAATGCGCTTGACAGAAAATGAAAGCCCTGGATTGAGGATGGGCTTCGGTCCGAGCAGCCCGCGCAGCACCATACCGGTGATGATTGCGATGACGACTGCGCTCACAGGCTTCTGGCCACCGATGACAATGGTCGCGTGAACCATGTTCGAGACTTGGGCTATGAGCGCCGCAGCAGCAAGACCTGGAATGAGTTGTGCCACGAAATTGCCTCCTTAGTATCTCAGAACGCCTCGTACGGCCGCACAGGGCGGCCCAAACGACCTGCTCAGCAAGGCCAGTTGGCACTGCCCGCCAGAAGCGAATGACTCTTTGGGTTCAACCTTGACCCCCGAAACTCCTCCGCGCGCTTGGAGTCGAAACTTGTCATGCCTTGAAGGAAAACCTATCCTCAGAGAAACTCCGGCGCATACGGACCAGGATTGGGATGATCTTCCAGAACTTCAACCTGGTGAAGCGTTCCCTGGTGATAACCAATGTGCTTGCGGGCAGGCTCGGGCACACAAGCCCCTTGAGAGGCCTGGCCGACCTGTTCAGCAAGACAGACATGGACGTGGCGCTGGCCTGCCTTGACAAGGTCGACATCCGCGACAAGGCGTACGTGAGGGCCGACCAGCTTTCCGGCGGGCAGCAACAGCGCGTCGGGATAGCCAGGGCGCTGGCGCAGATGCCGGGCCTCATACTCGCGGATGAACCAGTCGCCAGTCTCGACCTACCGACATCCCATGTCGTGATGCGCGACCTGAAACGCATCAACGAACTGGCTGAGGGGGCGACTCATATGAGCGCCCGCCGGCCAGACCCGAAATCGCGGCTCTACCGCGCGTTTCTTCTGGTCGCCGCCGCGACCCTGGCGCTCGCCTGGGCGGCCCGGGGAGTAGAGTTCAGCCTCACCCGGCTGGGTGTGGGCGTGCCCCAGGTGGTGAGGATCATCGGCCTTATGTGGCCTTTTTCGTGGGGCCACCTGCCCGACGTCGCGGTGAGGCTCATCGAAACGTTCCAGATAGCGTTTCTCGGGACTTCCATGGCTGCGGTGCTGGCAGCGCCCATGGGCTTTCTCGGCGCGCGCAACCTCAGCCGGGTGAGGGGACAGACCTATCTCGCCAAGTTCGTGCTCAATGCCATCAGGACATTCCCCGAACTCCTGCTTGGGCCGCGGAGTGGGCCCAGGGCCGTTCGCCGGAGTGCTCACGATCGGCGTCCACTCCATCGGCATGCTGGGCAAACTCTATGCGGAGGTTGTTGAAGGGATAGACAAAGCGCCTCTTGAAGCACTTGCGGCAAGCGGCGCCACTCGCGCGCAGGTGGTCCGGTATTCGGTCGTGCCCCAGGTGCTGCCCGAATTCGCCTCGCAGGCGATCTACCGGTTTGAGACCAACATGCGGGCCGCGTCCATCCTCGGACTCGTCGGCGCCGGCGGCATCGGGACGCCGCTCCTGTTCGCGCTCTACCAGCATGACTGGCCTCGAGTCGGCCTGATATTGGCAGGCATAATCATCGTTGTGACGGCGACGGACCTCGTTTCGTCGTATCTCAGGTCAAGGCTGGTCTGAGAAGCAGGCTGGCCCGAAAGCCCGCAGCTGCGGGTGGCCGCCGGGTCGGAACCATCCTGGCATCCCGTGGAGGTCATCACCTTGAAAACAAACACGCTGGGCAACACCGGCATCAACGTCACAGAACTCTGTTTCGGCGTCCTTCCCATGGGACCGTCGCAGCTCGGCGTTGACGCTGAAGAGGGCGCCCGCATCATCTGGAGGGCCGTCGACGCGGGAGTCAACTTCGTGGACACAGCCCAGGGCTACCGCACCTACGAACACGTAAGGCGAGCGCTGCAGGGCCATGTGGGGCAAGTGCACCTCGCGACGAAGTCTCACGCGACCACCTATGACGAGATGGACCAGGCCGTCATCCACGCGTTCAGAGAGCTCAGAGTTGAAACGATCGACATATTTCACCTGCATGCGGCCAGGAGCACAGCTTCGGTGTTCGACGAGAGGGCGGGAGCCCTCGAATGCCTCTGTGACTACCGGGCGAAGGGGCTCATCAAATCCGTCGGCGTCTCGACCCATTCCGTTACCACGGTCAGGCGTGCGATAGAGAACCCCGACATCGACGTCATCTTCCCCATCATCAACCACGCTGGGCTCGGCATACTGCACGGCACGCGGGACGAGATGGTGGGCGCCATCGCGGATGCCGCCGCTGCCGGCAAGGGCGTGTACGCCATGAAGGCGCTGGGCGGCGGGAACCTCATGGACGATGTGCCGGGCGCGCTGAACTACGTCAGGGCGCTACCGGGAGTCTCTTCTGTGGCCGTCGGCATGGTGAGCATGGCCGAGCTGGAGGTCAACCTTGCGGTGTTTGAAGGCCGCCCTGTCAGGCAGACTGTGCCAAGGCGACAGAAGAAGGTCCTCATCCAGACGGTCTGCAAAGGCTGCGGAACATGTGTCGACACATGCCCGAACTACGCTCTTGAGCTGGTGGAGGGCAAGGCGACGGTGGACCCCTCCCGCTGTATAACCTGCGGGTACTGCGCGCCTGTCTGCCCGCTTTTCGCCATCCGGCTGGTCTAGCCTTCCGGTGGACCCAGCGGATGGGTGCCGGGGCGCCGTGTCAGGTTTCCTCACATAGGGTCTGACGAGGTGAGCGCTGTTGCCTTTCATCAAGCCTTTTGGAGTTGAACGCTGGTTCGCAAAGTATGAGTTTACGACGGAGATCAACATCGCAGAGAGCTGTGTCAAGCCGCTCACGCCCGCG
>JAUYEF010000154.1 GCA_030691635.1 Bacillota bacterium | reverse complement strand
ACCCCATGAAGAGGAAAACCTCAATTCCGATATGGGGAAGTGTCTGACGGCCATGGTGGATGACCTGCCTGAGCCATTTCGAACAGCCATCGAGATGGTTGAACAACGACAGATGATGCAGCGAGATTACGCCGCCACCGCCGGCTTGTCGCTCTCGGGCGCGAAGTCCCGAATCCAGCGCGCTCGGAAGATGCTGAAGAAAAAGCTATTGGACTGCTGCAGCGTTGAACTTGACCGTCTGGGCAACGTGCTCGATTTCCGCCACAAGAACGATTCACATAAGCATAATATAGAATGAGCGTCCTTTTGACGTGAATCGCGTCTATACTTGAGGGACTGAAATGACGAACCCACACTCGATTAAGGAGATGGCTGGGTTGGATAATAGGAGCCAATGCTGCGCTGGGAGTAGCTGCTGCACACCTGCGACTGAACAGATTCGCAGACGGACCGTGAGCGTTGAGTTCCTGTACCTGGATCTTGAGACGTGCACCCGCTGCCAGGGAACTGATGCCGTCGTCGACGAAGCGCTTTCCGATGTCGCGCGAGTGCTCGATAGTGCAGGATTCGATGTCAAGCTTCAGAAGGTCAAAGTTGAGACTGAGGAGCAGGCTGCTGCTCTCAGGTTCTCCAGCTCTCCTACCATCCGCGTGAATGATAAGGACATACAGGTGGAGGTAAGGGAAAGCGCATGTGGCCCATGCTCAGACATAAGCGGCGAGGATATTGACTGCAGAGTATGGGTCCATGAAGGGGTGGAGTACACCACGCCCCCGAAAGCCATGGTGGTGGAGGCAGTGTTGAGGGAAGTGTTTGGTCGTGCGGGAGAGCAGGCTGGGCAGGCACAGGGACCGTTTGAAGTCCCGGATAACCTCAAACGCTTCTTTGCTGCGCGGCAGCCGGCTGGCGAGGCAAGTCATCTCTCCGGAGGCAAAACGCAGTCCGGGCCGCCCGGTCGAACGAGATGCTGTTAGACTAAACGTGCCCACTATGAGTCAGAGCCGCCTGAATGGCGGCTCTTTCACATATGGACACGCACCCGGTCCGCCGGGCCGTAAGTGAGCGTAGCTGCGGCCTTACGCTATCCAAAGAATATAGAGTCCTACCAGGATCATCAGGTAGCCCGAAGCTTTCTGCAACAGGCTCCCGAGACGCTCAAGACGCCTGTCTGCGCCCAGTCTATTGATGAGCACCGCTCCCATGGTGTACGTGATCGAACGCCCCAGCGCATACGCCAGGAGTAACAGCGCGCCGAAGCCGAGGCTGGCTTCTGCAGCAGATACTGCCAGAAGTGAGACGGTTACAGGAGCCGCACAAGGCGATGCCACCAGCGCAAGCGGCACACCGAGCAGGACAGCGTGCAATGGGCTGGGACCACCACCTGACGGAGCCCCGATTCCCGATGGCACCACTCCAGACAGGTTCAGCGGTATCAGTCCTGCCGCAACACTGCCCATGCAGATCGTGACAGCACCTGCAGCGTACAGGAGTATCTTGCTGTTTCCCATGAGCGAGCCGCCCCATGACGCCGCCATGCCGAGTAATACCATGGCGCCACAGAAGCCAAGAAGCACAAGCGCCCCTGTGGCCATACGGCTCCTGCCACGGGCTCGAGCCGCATAGGACACGACCAGTGCAAGAGCCGGCAGCCCACACGGGCTGAGACCAGAGGTCAGACCAAGGATCAGGGCTCCGAGCAGTTTGAGCGCGACGCTGCCCTGCAGAGCCCCAACACCCCACCCTGTCATCTGACCATCGCCCTGTCGATGAGAGCGCGAAGCTTGCCGGCATCCGGGATTCCGATCATTATGTCAACTTTCTCCGCCCGTGCATTCAGAACCAGGATAGCAGGCACTTGCGTAAGGCCGTACTTCCTGGCCAGAGCATCCAGATATTGCTGGTAGGACTCATTCTCTATCGATATGTCTACCCACGCAACCTGCATCTGCTTGCCATACTCCGCCAAGATCTCTCGCGTTTTCTGATCAAACTGGTCGAACAGGTTGCGTGTAGCCTCGCAGCACTCGGCTTTATATGTGAAGACGAGCGCCCCGGGCCTGCCTCCTTTCAGCAGGCCTTCGATATGCTCGGTAGAAGGGACAGCGCTAGAAGCCTTCTTGGTCTGAGCAGCCTTCATGGCGATGATGCCCATCGCCAGCACGGATATGACCAGAAGCACCACGACATTGCGCCTGTTCAAGGATGTACCTCCAAACGCGCAGGTTCGCTCGGCAAGCTACGTTGCCTTTCCCTAGATGTACTGTCTCAGTATTGAGAGCGGCGGGAACTTGATGGCCTCAGCGGGGCACTGCGGCGCACAGGAGCTGCAACCGACCACGCATGAGTTGGGATTCTTCACCTCGGGTTTCCCGACCGCTTCGTCCCAGATGTAAGTGCCGTGACTGCAGAACTCGAAACAGGTCTTGCACCCGATACACTTGCTGTTATCCACCGTCGGGTGCCAGGGAATCTGATCACGCGACACCTTGAACCTCATCTCAACCCTCCCTATGCCAGTGTGTCTACTTGCTGAACCACTGCCGGACCTGCGCTTCGGTCGGAATCTTGCCCTCCATTACTTTGACACCATCGATCATGACGGCCGGGGTCATCATGACGCCCCGGTTGATGATTTCGTTAAGGTCCGTAACATGCACGATCTCTGCGCTAACCCCCAGTTTCTTGATGGTCTGGAGTATCAGTTCTTCTGTCTTCCTGCATTTCGGGCATCCGATTCCCAACACTTCTACCTTCACGCCTGCACCTCCCAATGAGTCTTCACATAACCGCGGAACCTGCTCGCCACGACCCCCAGCTTGATCAGCCCATGATCGCTCCGAACATCAGGCCGCTGATTGTGGCCATCACAACCACCAGAGATACATATGTGAACGTCTTCTTGAACCCCAGTGTGCTGTTGATCACTATCATGCTGGGTAGGCTCAGCGCAGGACCGGCCAACAGCAGAGCCAGTGCCGGCCCCTTACCCATGCCTGACCCGATCAGCCCCTGGATTATCGGTATTTCCGTTAGCGTTGCGAAATACATGAACACACCGACTATTGAAGCCACGAAATTGGCCACGATGGAGTTGCCCCCCACCACACCCGCAATGTACTTGTTCGGGATCAGCCCGCTGTCCAGCCCGGGCCGGCCCATGAGGAGCCCGGCAACAAGCACACCGCCGAAGAGCAAGGGCAGGATTTTCTTGGCAAAGTCCCATGTCGAATCCTTCCATGAAACGATCTCGTCGCGGTTAAACCAGGACTTCAGCATCACGCCCAGAGCGACGAGCAGGCCTACCACCAGATACCATTTCACCAGATAGAGATCGTAGAAGAAGCCAATCTTCTCGGCTGGTTTGCCCCAGGCGGCGAACACCAGGATGCCAACAAGCACTGCGAAGTATGCTGTCGTCTGCCCTAGGGTCCGATCACTCGGTTCAGCGTCTGTCTTCGACTCGAATGCCTTCTGACGTTCTGTCTCTTCGCCCCCGAAGATAAACGCCATCAGCAGGCCGATAACCACGGAGAAGATTATTGCACCGAGTGCTCGAGCAACGCCGATCTCCCAACCGAGAACCCTAGCGGTTAGGATGATCGCCAGCACGTTGATTGCTGGGCCCGAATAAAGAAAGGCCGTAGCCGGGCCCAGCCCCGCACCACGCTTATAGATGCCCATGAACAGAGGCAGCACGGTGCAGGAGCAGACTGCGAGTACCGCGCCCGAGACGGAGGCCACTGCATACGCAAGCCATTGCTTTGCGCCCTTTCCGAGATAGCGCATGACCGATCGCTGAGACACGAATATCTGCACGGCTCCCGCGATGAAGAACGCGGGAACGAGGCAGAAGAGCACATGTTCTCGTACATATTCCTGCAGCATGTGGAATGCTTCGAGAATGGCGGCCTGAACACGGGCGTCTCCGAAGGGGGCATAGAATGCCGTGAGGAATACCGCAACGATGACCACGAATTTAGCTAGTTCTGACACGACGTGTCACCCCTCACTTCGTACTTGGGCTGCCACTGGAGCTCTTTTGTGAAGCCGCGCATGGGCTGCTGCACGCAAAGCCCCTATCGACTCTCTCCAGGCACTGCATGAACTGATATACACACGGCATACTCAACTCATAAGTCACACGGAGACCATCTTTGCTGCCGACCACCAAGCCGACTGATCTCATAAGGGCGAGGTGCTTTGATATGGTCGACTGGTCAAACCCGAGCCTATCGACCAGTTCACACACGCACGTGCCGCCCTGTGTCGCAAGTATCTCGACTATCTTCAGCCGCGTCTGGTGGCCAAGAGCCTTGAACACGTGCGCTTGCGTTTCACTCGTGAACTTTTCTGGCACGGTGCATCAACCCCTTAGTGTTCAGTCGTTTACATGACTATATTACCATTTAGCCATAGGCATGTGCCAAGAGCTTCTTATGGGTTGTCGAGTATAAACTAGGCCGATGACGAGCAGCTGGAAAGGGCCAACAGATGGCGCCGGCCTTTGCGTGGGTCACCAATTGGGAATGAACACGTTGAGGACCTCTTAACCTATGGTATCTGCATCCAGTCGTGCAGAAATGGCATCTCGCACCTCACGAAACGATATTAGGCGGGCCTCATGGTCACCCGGAACCGCAGCAGGATCTGGGAAGCCCCAGTGTAGATGGCGTTTACCCGGTGGCAGTACCGGGCAGCTGTCACGCGCATCACCACAGAGGGTGATGATGACATCTGCCCATTCCATGAGATCCCGCGTCAGCGGTTTTGAGTAATGGCTGCTTATGTCTACGCCAATCTCTCTCATGGCCTCCACAGCAATCGGGTTCACCTGAGTCGGCATAGTGCCAGCACTAGCCACCCTATCCCAAAGCCCTTTGTGCCTCGCCAGACCCTCGGCCATCTGGCTACGTGCCGAGTTTGCAGTGCAAACGAACAAGACGTTCATCCGAAAACCTCCGCGATTGACGCTCTATCCGCCCCCATTCCAGGTGATGACACTTGAATCGTGTCACCGCCCTCTAGAAGCACACCAGGGCCGACCCTGCGTCCCTTCTTCTGCGTGCGATACTGCCGCAATCGATCTGCACTATCATCGGATAGATCATGAACCAAATCAAGATGTCCATCGGAACCGAAACCTGCGCGTACCCCCACCGGCTCAGTAGTTTCGGAAAGGCCAGGAACGACAGACTAATCACGACGCCTAGAACGTCCTAAGTTTGTTTGTATCTGGATCGCATGCGTCCTCCAGCGGTAAGTAAGGGGCAGGAGGAGGCTCACCAATTGCCTCTCGGCAAAGCCTCACCATCTCAGTGAAGCCCGAAGACACCAACCGGTAGTAGACGTTGGCACCCCGCTTCTGGCATTTCACAACTCCGGCCGCCTTCATCACGTTCAGATGCTGGGAAACGCTGGGCTGTGAAACGTTGAGTACCTCGAACAGTTCACAGACGCACTTCTCGCCTGATGCCAGCATATCGACGATCTTCACCCTAAGCGGATGACCCAGCGCCTTGAACGCGTCTTCAGCATGCAAGTCCAAGTCTCATTCCTCCGAGTATTAGCATATGCTTTAATTATAATGGCTGGTTCACAGTTTGCGCTATCACAAATGCTTTGCCCTCCTGCGAACTCTAAGAACCGTTGACATGAAAAATCACCCAATCCCTCCCCCTGGAATCCGGAACGCCGGGACATGTACTATCGACCTTCGCACTAATCGCTTACTGAGCAGCGACTCATCGTAGAGCGTCTCTAATACTCTGGAGGTGAATATCCTTGATCGGCAAAGAGGAGGCGTGCGGCTCATCGGGCGATGAGCCGCACGCGTGGTTGGCCAAGCGTGTATCGGAGATCCGTGCGAAAAGGCCCATATTCATTGCGGATTTCTGGAACGATGGTCACCTTGTCCGAGGGTGTATCGCCGGTGGACGATCATACTTGCACATCAATGCGTCGGGGCAGGTCGAGCCCTGTGCCTTCGTGCATTTTGCCGTGGACAACATACATGACAGGAGCCTGAAAGACGTGCTGGCGTCGCCTTTCTTCAGGTTATGCCAGGAAAGGCAGCCTTTCCACTCCAGCCACTACGCGCCCTGCCCGATAGTTGACGTGCCGAAAGATTTGAGAGAGATTGTCTCACTCAGCAGCGCCGAACCAATGCATCCCGGCGCTGACAGCGTGCTCACAGATGAAGTGGCAACCGTCATTGATGGCCGGTCCAAGGCCTGGCGACCATCGGCTAATTGCCTAGAAACGACGGGATCTGAGCAGTGACTCCCTCGGCCTAGACATAATAGGTCTGAACATAAATTCGACGATGACTCAACGTGCGTCTGCCGTATGGCCAGCGCACATCGAGTCAGAGCGCCCACGTGCCGTTAGCACTTCTATTGTGGGCTATCCAGTCCAAGCGTCCTGTCTTGGTGCCTAAGGACACTGAATTATTCCCTGCGCCCACAGGCACCCTCCACATGTCGGAAAAGTATTGCCAAAACAGTCCTCCTCGTTCGTCTTCGAAGAGTATCCGAGGCAATGTTGCCCAGGGTATATCCCTTGATACTTCTTCCTGGTTGGTTTGGACTCGAATAGGTGACATGCGGGTGAAGCAATCCCATGCAGGGACTCACCGCCCCATCCCATCTAACGAATGTGCACCTGTCCCAAATGAACCTGCAAGTGTCGCCTTCCACACCAATCCTGTTCGACATGACCGAAATGCTTGCGCCGGATCTTAGGAGGCTGAATATGGGCTCTTTCGTGGTCTGGTTCACATCAAGAAGGGGAAGACTGATCGACAGGGCTCCAGGCCCATAGAGAAACCTGTTGTCCGTAAGGACCATGTTACATAGCATTTGCTCCTGCATGTCTCTGCTGTACGGCAGCACATTACTTACGGAAACTGTCTTCGCACCCACGGACCGAGCCAGGGTACTGAGATGTCTTAGATCGTCCACATTTCGCTTCATCGCTACGAAAGCAATGCCTATCTGGATTTTGTGCCCGCTGCGCTCGTGAAGAACCTTAAGCGTCCTGAGGTTCTGAACCACTCTATCGAAACTCGCACCCTCCCGGATGGAGTCGAAAGAATCGTGTCCTGTTCCATCAAACGAGACCCAGATAGTGTCCATTTTGCTGTCCAACAACTCGCGTAGCATTGTTTCGCTAAGCAGGGTGCCGTTCGTGGTCATCTCGACCCGAAGGCCCAAGGACTTGATCGCACGGATCATGTGTGGGATATCTTTGTGGCAAGTCGGCTCCCCGAACCCGCCGAACATGACCGACTGAAGTCCACTGAACCCTGTGAGCTGATCAGCAAGCCTGTCAAAGAGGGCCATGTCCATTTCCCCGACCGGCTCACTCCAGCTATTCCTTATGCAAGTCTGGCAAGACAGGTTACATGCTGACGTCGGCTCGATATACAGTCTACCGAGGTTGTGGATTCCGGGAAGCACTTCAACCCGATCGTCATTGACGACCACTCTAAGCTCTTCGCCGCCAGACAAACCCAGCGCCGTGACTATATCCGGTGGCAATGCCAGGCGGCGGTCTTTCCCGATTGCTGTCAGATACTCTGTCGAATGTTTGCTACCATCGCGATTTCTCCCATTACTTGTGCTCTGGGCAGGTCGCCGCATACCCTTGTCTACCTCGTTCTCTCCCGCAGCTACGATGTGATGGAATGTCTACCCTGGAAGCACTGGTAGCACCACGCCACAATCATGATAGCACGGTTGCATTACGGGGCCCAACGAAGAGCCATGTTATGGTAGACGCTGCTGTCATCAGATTCCTTAATGGAACGATCACCTATTGACGGTCTGGTTCATAATGATATTCTGATATGTGAATGGAGGTCATGTTGTGATGTCAGTGAATGCGAAGCAAACCGTCGAGATCTTCGATCCACCGATGTGCTGTTCAACTGGGATCTGTGGTCCGACGGTGGACCAGTCCCTCATTGACGTAGGCGAGATGGTGCTTCTCCTAAAAGCTCGGGGCATTTCGGTGGAGCGTTACCAGCTAAACACCCGGCCCCAGGCATTCATGGCCAATCCAGCTGTCCTCGCGCTGGTGCGTGAACGCCAGCTTTCTGCTCTCCCCATCACAACTGTCAATGGGCGAATCATCAAGACCGGCAGTTACGCAACAGCAGCAGAAGTCGAGGCAGCACTTGGTACATGAGAAGGGAGTAGCAACGATGTCCGAGACACGATTCCTGTTCTTCTCCGGCAAAGGCGGGGCCGGCAAGACCAGCATGGCTTGCACCACCGCTGTGAGGATGGCTAGTCAGGGGTTAGAGACGTTGATAGTCACCACTGACCCGGCATCAAACCTTGCGGACGTGTTTGAGCAAAGCATTGGGCACAGGGTGGTACCGGTTGAAGGAATGCAGAGGCTTTGGGCCATGGAGATAGAGCCTGACGCTGCCACTCAAGACTACAAGGATCGTGCCCTGGCGCCTGTGCGGGGACTGTTTCCCAAAGAAATCCTCCAGGTAATGGAAGAGCAGATGAACTCGCCATGCACGGCTGAAGTGGCGGCGTTTGATCGGTTCACTGACTTCATCGCTACGCCAGAGGCACTTGGCCGACAGTATAACGTCATCATCTTTGACACCGCTCCGACGGGTCACACGCTCCGCTTGCTGGAGCTGCCGGCCGAGTGGAGCCGGACCATCGAAGAGGCCGCGCTGAGCAGTGGGCAAACATGCATAGGGCCTGCGGCAGCTATCCAGGAACAGAAAGCCAAGTATGACAGAGCTATCGAAACGATGAGAGACCCATCCGTGACCACGTTTACCTTCGTGCTCAACCCGGAGGCCACATCGATCAAGGAGGCCCGGCGCTCCATCGACGAATTGCGGAAGCTCGGTATCTCCAGGTTCGAGATAATCGTGAACGGTATAGTGCCATCCACCGAGAGCCGCAACCCGTTCATGGCTGAACGCATTGAGATGCAGCAAGGATACCTCGCACAAATAGCGAGTGTTCTGCCCTTTCCGGCCAAACGGATGTATCTGTTGGATGCGGAGATCAAGGGTGTACCAAGACTGCTGGAAGTCGGACGGATGCTCTTTGACGGTGATACGGGCCATCATCTTTCGGGGGCCTCTGCAGACGCGGAGGCCGTCGCAGTTGTGCAACTCTCGCCCAGGGAATCCGTGCTGGACCGCATCCTACCACAGGGTACGAGCCGTCGCACGATTTTCTACGCAGGCAAGGGCGGAGTCGGTAAGAGCGTGCTGTCATGCGTTACTGCCGTCTGGCTTGCACGCAGGGGGCTTCGCACGCTGCTTCTCACGACTGACCCTGCAGCCCATATAGGCGACGTGCTGGAGGAAACGGTAGAGGCTCGAGTGTCGCCATCCGTCAACGTACCAAACATGTTCACAGCGCGTATTGATGCCAAGGCTGCGGCGGAGGCATACAAAGCCAGGATCCTGGCTGACGCGCGTAAGCGCGGTAGACCTGAGGAAGCCATTAGGGCAATGGCAGAGGAACTTGACAGCCCGTGCACAGAAGAAATGGCGGCTTTCGATGAGTTCATCGCCTATGCCTCTATGCCTGACTGGGACGTTGTGGTTTTCGATACCGCTCCCACCGGGCACACCCTTCGCTTGCTTGAACTGCCCGTTGACTGGAGCGCCCAACTTAACGTCAAGATCTTCGCGTCAGTGGATACCGCCGCAGCTGATGACGTGGCCAAGCAACGTTTTGGCGAGGTCATAGCCATGATGAGGGACCCGGCGAAGGCCACATTTGCCTTCGTGATGTATCCAGAGAGCACACCTATCACAGAGGCGTACCGTGCGATAAAGGAGCTTGAGACCATCGGTATCCATCCTGGGTTGATTGTTGCGAACCAGGTGCTCCAGCCGGAGGTCTGCGTCACACCCTACACTCGTTCAAGGCGGGCGATGCAGGTCAAGTACCTTTCGGAAATGCGTGAGCGCTTCAGCGCGCCGATCCTGCAGGTGCCACTGATGCCACGGGAGATCCGTGGTGTGCGTGACTTGACCCGCATAGGCGAGCAAGTGTTAGGGCCTGTGCAGTAGATCAAAAAGGCAGGAGAATTCACCCATGATTGAGGTGCGCATATTCGGAACACCCACTGCCTGTGCCACCGGAATATCGGATTCGTGGAAGCGCATGGCGGGTTGGGTCAGAACGCAACTTCAGGCAAGATACGGTGACGTCGTTAGGGTTCAGTATTACGACGTGTTTTCGCGTGAGGCCGAGCAGTTCAGTGATGCTCTAGATATGGTGAGAGACGGTCATCCGCTTCCGCTGGTGTTCATTGGTTCCGAAATGCTATCTTCCGGTGGCAAGATCTCGGTATCCAGAGATCTCGGTATCCAGGATAGTTCGCAGGCTGAACGATCTTGGCATCCATCCGGCCGAGGTTAGCGAGTCCCAAAAACGGTGGTCTCAGGAGGGGAGTAATCGTCGTGACAAGCCAGGCCGCAGCCAAAGGACAGCACGAAGGATTGAGCTTTTTTGACAAGTATCTGACTCTCTGGGTTGCCATGTGCATAGTTGCCGGCGTGTGGATAGGTCTAACGTTCCCGGCCTTTCCCAAAGCTTTGAGTCGATGGGAGTATGCCCAGGTGTCGATCCCTGTGGCAATCCTGATCTGGCTGATGATCTACCCGATGATGATACAGATTGACTTCGCCAGCATAGTTCGGGCGGCCAGGCAGCCGAAGGGGTTGACAATCACTCTGGTTGTCAACTGGGCAATCAAGCCGTTCACCATGCTGGCAATAGCATGGTTCTTCCTGAAGGTCGTGTTCGCGGGCTGGATACCGCCTGACCTGGCGACACAGTACGTCGCCGGCGCGATATTCCTTGGCGCAGCACCGTGCACTGCTATGGTGCTGGTATGGAGTTACCTATCTCATGGGAGTGCAGCACATACTCTGGTGCAGGTGGCAATAAACGACCTGGTGATCCTGTTCCTCTATGCGCCGATCGTGATCGTGGAATTGGGGCTCGCCGAACTCAAAATACCCTACGACACGATCTTTCTGTCGGTCTTCCTATACATCGTCATTCCTCTGACACTGGGGTATTTCACTCGTGTGAGCCTGGTTAAAGCCCATGGCGAACAATGGCTCAAAGAGGTGTTCTTACCCAAACTCAAGCCCGTCACAATAGGTGCGCTTCTGCTGACGCTGGTAATCCTGTTCTCCTTCCAGGGTCAGACAATCGTGAATAACCCGTTTCACATCGTGCTTATCGCCGTACCCCTGGCGATACAAACGTACTTGATCTTCGCCATCGGCTACGCATGGGCACGCTGGTGGAGGGTTGACAACACTGTCGCTGCGCCGGCGGCCATGATCGGCGCGAGCAACTTCTTTGAACTAGCCGTGGCGGTTGCCATCTCATTGTTTGGGCTGGGCTCTGGAGCAGCCCTGGCAACGGTCGTGGGTGTGTTGACTGAGGTTCCCATCATGCTTTCGCTCGTGTGGTTCGCTAACCGCACCCGTCACTGGTTCCCAGAACCAAAGGCAAGTGCATAGATGTAGAGTGTGACCAGCCAGTGGTGCCTTCCCAATATCTGGCAACTGGAAAGAGGTGACGAGGGTGATCATCCACGTTTCTCTAGAGGCGCCGTTTACCTATTTCATAAGCAATCCAAGGTGGGCCATTGAGGTAGACCCCGGAACCACGGCGGCTGCTCTGGGACCCATCATCACTCAGACAGAGCCGATGATCCAGAGAATCGTGCCAAACTGCAGCCAGGGCTCAGCGCTGGTTTTGGCGCTGAATGGCTCCAGGGTTCAACCGAGCTACCTTCTGCAGGAGGGTGACTATGTGCAGGTGTTCGCCCCGGTCTCAGGGGGATAGACCGGCTCCCAAGGGAGTGCGTGGCGTTGGGCTCTGCATCTCATCAACTATCCGATAAAGTACTTCGGTTGGAGAGGCTGATGGTCTCGGGAACTCCGGCGGCCATCAGTCTCGCCCCCTCCTTCCCTCTGGCGTTCGCAAAGGAAAGATGGCCATTGGTTCCTGGCGCCCTGGCACACCTGGGGTTCAGCATTATCGAACCCACGACAGTGGTGCTGCCGGACATCATGCGAATGAGGCTCGAATCAGCGGAGCAGCAGAAGGCTCGCGTTCAGGTTTCGTCATGCTGTCCTAAGGTGGTGAGGCTTATTGAAGACAGTTTGCCGGAAGCAGTGCCGCTTCTCTCCGCGGCGCCATCGCCCGCCACACATCACTGTCGTGACCTCCGGAAGCGGCTGGGACCGGACTGTGTAGTGGTGTTTGCGACCCCTTGTCCGGACAAGGCTGACGAGGCGTTGCGTCCAGAAAACTCGGGTTCCGCAGATGAAGTGATCACCTTCATAGAGCTGACAGAATGGCTTGACCAACGGGGTGCATGGGAGAAGGCCGAGGCGAGAGAGTTTTCCTCACAGGCGCCGTACTGGACCTATGCAGGGTTACTGGTGCTTGACGTGTCGGGCATGGACAGCTGCCGGCAGCTATTGCGGCAGTCCGACTCGCTGGCGCCAGGCTTCTACGAGTTGCTTGGGTGCCGTCACGGGTGCGTCGGCGGCCCCGGCTTGCCTAACCTCAACAATATCGGGGTTCGTGGTGCGGTAATACTCGAGTACATCGAGAGCATACGCCACACAAGTTGATCCCACATTGAGGAGGGTACTTCCATGAAGACTGATGGTGCTGAAGAACATAGGGGAATTACGTTAGAAATCCTTGAGAATATGTTCGCGGACCACCTGCCTGGCACTGTTCGAGTGAGGCTATGGGACGGAACAGTCTGGCCTGACCCGTCTGATAAGACAGAGGCCGAAATCGTCCTCAACCATCCCTCTGCTATGCGAGCCATGCTCCAATCTGGCACCGAGGTGGGCTTGGGCGAGGCGTTCTTGTATGATGACTTCAATGTTACCGGCAATCTGGAGAGTGTGTTTGAGAGTGCCGACAGGATCGCCGGTCCCTCCAGGTCATGGGGCGACAAGATATACCTGGGCAATCTGGTCCGCAAATTGCCGCCTCCTCCGGCCAGAGCCAGATCTCGCCGCGCTGCAGCCAGCTTAAGTGGTAGCGTACACTCACAGGACAGGGACCGAAACGCCATTGCATACCACTACGACGTGTCCAACGATTTCTACAAGATCTGGCTTGACAAGCGAATGGTGTATTCATGTGGCTATTTCCGATCGCCTGATGATCCGCTCGATGACGCACAAGAGCAGAAACTCGACCTCATGTGCAGGAAACTAAGGCTCAGACCCGGCCAGACGCTATTGGACATAGGCTGTGGCTGGGGCGCGCTCGTGGCCTTTGCAGCCGCAAACTATGGAGTACATGCCACCGGCATCACCTTGAGCGAGCCTCAGGTTGAATATGCAGCTGAACTCCTCGAGTCATTGGGGCTGTCCGACCGGGCGCAAGTTTCGTTGCTGGACTACCGTGCTGTTACTGCGACAGATCCCTACGACGCGATAGTCAGCGTCGGTATGTTCGAGCATGTGGGACGCGAGACGTTGCCGGTGTATTTCCAGAAGGCGTTCCAGCTGGTGAAACCCGGAGGCGTGTTTCTGAATCACGGTATCGCCAGTGGCTCTGCCCGGCAGGAACAGGTTGACAGGAAGACATCCTTCAGCCAGAACTATGTGTTCCCTGACGGCGAACTGGTGCCCATATCAACTACGCTCAGAGTCGCTCATGAGTCCGGATTCGAGGTTCGGGACCTCGAAAGCTTTAGGGAGCACTACCAGCTCACTCTAAGACACTGGGTACGCAGGCTCGAGAGCAATCATGATGTGGCGTTGAGGTACGTGGATGAGCCTACATATCGAGTCTGGCGATTGTTTATGGCTGGCGGAGCATACGATTTTGGGTCTGGAAACTTGAATGTCTACCAGGCTCTTTTGGTCAGGCCCACCGACGAGGGGCGATCTGGAGTCCCTCTCACCCGAGAGGACTGGTACCAGTAACGGGGGCAGGTGTCACCGGCCGTAAGGTTAGCGATACCACCCGCAGCGCCGTCGGCCACACATCACTGTCGTGACGTCCAGAGGCGGCTGGGACCAGGCTGTGCGGTCGTGCAACACGGGTGTATAGGTGGCCCCGGCCTGCCCAACCTACAGCCATCCATATCGCCGTACGGTAACCAGACCGGCAGCCGAGGCAAGTAGTGTGGCTCCGATCGCCAGGGCGATCCGGGACTGCGCGATCGGATGTTCTCTTGGATTCCCCTGTTGAGCCCTGCCCGCAATTGCACGAAGGGTTCGAATATACGCGACTGCTGTTCAAGAGGTATGCCTATGCCGGTATCCTGACAGCGAGTGATCAGCATCCCGCCGTCCTGGACAGCGGAAAGCCGGATC
>JAUYEF010000139.1 GCA_030691635.1 Bacillota bacterium | reverse complement strand
GGCGCGATCAGCGGCATGATCGTGCTGGACATCGACGACGAGGCGGGCAAGGTCGAAGCCAAGACACGCGGCCTGCCGAAGACGGCGGCCAGCAGGACAGGCGGCGGCGGCTGGCACGTGTTCTTCAGGCACCCCGGCTTCGAGTGTCGTAGCTTTGCCCGCCGTCTACCCGGCTCAGACCTGCGCGGTGACGGCGGCTATATCGTCGCTCCGCCATCGGTGCATCCCTCGGGGCGGCCTTACGCCTGGCTAGACGGCCATGCGCACGATGATCTACCGCTTGCCGACCCCCCCGGCTGGCTGCTAGAGCTGATCCGCGAGGAGTCCGCGACGACCGCGAAGCCCCCCGAGCATTGGCGCGAGGTGATCCGCGACGGCGCGCCCCAGGGCCAGCGGAACGACAGACTGGCTAGTCTGTGCGGCCACCTGCTGGCAAAGGGCGTTGACCCTGTTGTGGCTCTGGAGTTGCTCCTGGCATGGAATCGAACGTCCTGCCGGCCACCTTTGACGGATGATGAAGTAGAAAGCGTGGTTATCTCAGTTGCCGAGCGCGAGGCACGACGGCGCGGTGTGGCGTGATGGGCGACAAGGAGCGTGGCAAATTAATTCGGCTGGGCAAGGCCCTGACTGAGAAGCCGAGCAAGCGCCAGAAGCCCGAGGAGGAGAAGGCCGAATATACCAGTCTGCTCGTCGTTGACGGCAAGCTGTGGGAACAGGTCCAGGCCGGCGGTGCGGCGTCGTTCGTCCGGTGGGATGCGGAGGCCGGGCGGCTGGAGTCCGCAAGCCACGTGACACGCGAGGGCGTCAAAGTCCTGCCCTTGGGCGGCGAGGAGCTGACCCTGGGTGCGATCAAGCTCCCGACCGGCGCGGAGGAGTACGGCGTTTCGCTGGCCCTGCTGCGGGAGATCGAAGAGCACATTCACAAGTACCTCGACGTGTCCGACGCGTTCCGGCGGTTCGCGGCATACTACGTGCTCCTGTCCTGGTTGTATGACCGTTTTTCCACCCTGCCTTACCTGCGTTTCCTGGGCGATACAGGCTGCGGCAAGAGCAGGGCCTTGGATGTGATCGGCGGGTTGTGCTACAAACCCATCATGGCATCCGGGTGTATCACGCCTGCGCCCATCTACCGGATGCTACGGCGGTGGGGCGGGACTGTGATCCTAGACGAGGCCGACATGCGGAACAGCGACGAATACAACGAAGTGATCACTATCCTTAACTGTGGATTCGAGCGCGGCAGGCCGGTGATCCGGGCCACCAAGGACAACCCCGACAAACTCCAGTTTCTCCCGACGTTCGGGCCGAAGGTGTTTGCCACCAGGCAGCGGTTTCAGGACCCGGCGCTTGAGGCTCGGTGCCTCACTGAGATCATGTCCGAAACCACACGCAGCGACATTGCCCCCGTGCTCGGCAAGAGCTTCGTCGCGGCAGAGTCGGTCCTGCGCCGCAAGCTGCTTATGTTCCGGCTGCGAAACTGGCACGACACTGACCCCGAGGCCGGCGCGCAGTTACGGTTCGAGGGCCTGGAGCCTCGCCTACGGCAACTCAGTACCACGTTCGCGGCCCTGTTCGCAAACCAGCCAACCATCTTGCAGGACTTCGCGCGTTTCATCGGCGGGCATCAAAGGGAGCTCATCGAACAACGGGCGGCGACACGCACGGGTCAGATCGTGACCGCCATGTTTGAGTTGCTAGGGAGTACCGTTACACACGTTACGAACGTTACGCATGTTACGGGCGAGCCAGTCTCTAGAGTAACCGCCAAGGACATCGGCGAGAAGCTGGACCTGAAACCCCAAGCTGTAGCCCCGACCTTGAAAGCACTCGGGCTGAGAACCCGCCTGGTGCGAGCGGGGGGCGAGGTCTGGCGCGGCGTGGTGCTGGACGAAGCGAAGCTAGCGGTTCTCCGCCGTCGTTACATCCTGCCGGACGAGGAGGACGGTGTAACGACTGTAACGTTTGTAACAAGTGTAACGGGACTCCATGACGGCAGCGACGACGGCGCGCCCACAGACGATGAGCCCCTGCGCGTCGGCGAGCAGGTGAACACCCCACAAGGGGCGGGTTCGGTGTGGCAGGTGTTCCAGAATGAGGTCAAGGTTCACCCGGACAGCGCCGGCAAAGTGGCCGCTTTCAGGCCGGAGGAGGTGACGCGGCGATGACCGAGGGCCGGCTGGTCGAGATCAAGGTCACGAAGGCGACCATCGTTTTGACGGAGGCCGAGCTTGCCTCGCGAGCTGCTGATCGTCGGGCTGAAGCGCAGCAAGCGGGTCCTCCGGCGGCGGCGGGCAGAGGCGAGAGAGGGGAGGCGGACGGGTTGACGACACAGACGAAGCGTTATCGCGGCGATGCGTATTGGCAGCAAGAGGCCCCGCGCGAGGCCGACAGCGGCAAGATCAGGGTGTCCTTCTTCGCCGAGGCCGGGAAACTGCAACTGTCACAGTTGTACGCCGATCGCGCCAGTGGCGAGCTAGTCCGAGGCAAAACAGTCACGCTCGACCAGGAGGACATGCAGCTCCATCCTGAGGCGGCGGCGCTGGTCCTGAAGGTTTTGAGCGAATGGCGACCATGACGGAAACCCAGCTCGCGAAGACGGCCCGCAACCCGAACCCCCCGCCAAAACCCTGCCGCAAGGCATTCTCGTGCACCCTGGTGACCGTCAGATGCCAAGGATGCGGTCGGGAGCTCGCGGAGGCTCTGCCTGCGGCCCTGGTCCGCTGTCCTGCCTGCGGGCGCTGGTCGAAGGCGGGCGGTGGCGGGGTATGAACAAGACCCTGGACCGAACTACATTTGAGACGA
>JAUYEF010000175.1 GCA_030691635.1 Bacillota bacterium | reverse complement strand
AGGGATCGGGCACCACGCTGTGCCAGTGCTCGAGCGGAGCTTGACTGGCGACGACGGTCGAGAACCGCTGGCTGCGGTCTTCGATGACCTCCAGGAGATCTCGGCTTTCGGCTGCGGTGAGGGGTGCGAGACCCCAGTCGTCGAGGATGCGCAGTTGAGTCCTGGCCAGCTGGTTCATGCGCCTTGGGTAGGAGCCATCGCCCTTGGCCAGGGCAAGATCCCCGAGGATCCGCGGCACACGGACGTAAAGTGCTGAGTAGCCCCGGCGGCAGGCGGCGTTGCCTAAGGCGCAGGCGACGAAGGTCTTCCCCGCGCCCGTCGGCCCGGTGATAAGCACGTTCTGCCCCCGTGCCAGCCAGTCCCCGGTAGCGAGGTGCCTCAGCAGACTGCGGTCGAGGCCCCGTGGGGTACGGTAGTCGATATCTTCAAGGCAGGCGCTGAGGCGGAGCCGCGCCGTGCGCAGCAGTCGTTTGAGCCGCCGGTTCTGCCTGTAGTTCTCCTCGCGGTCCACCAGCAAACCAAGGCGCTCCTCAAAGCCCAGGGCTCTCAGATCGGGCTGGGCAGATTGCTCGGCAAGCCCCTCAGCCATGCCGTCTAGCCCCATCTCGCGGAGCTTCTCCACCGTTTGTTGGGCGAGCATGGTCAGATCACTCCTTTCTGCGCTGCGTAGTACTGGGCCCCACGGACGTTGGCGTGAGTGCCGGCGGTGACTTCCACAGGTTCGTGCAACGGCTGGCGGTCTAGACCCTTCTCCAAGATTGACTTGACGTGCCGGTAGGCGTAGGCCTTTAGATTAAGGGCGCGTTCGCTTGCTGTCTCAAGGCGGTCGGGTCCGTACCGGCGGGCAAGTCGCATGAGACCAAGGCACGATCGATACCCCTGCTCAGGGTGGGGCCGGGTCTTGAGGATCTGCTGTACGAGTTCGCCGGCGTGCGGACCGACGGAGGTCCTCGCCCAGCTGACCAGGCGTCCTGGCGACCACTCGGCATGTTTCCGATGTGCCGCTGGCATATGGTCGGGGAGGGTCATGTAGCTGCGCTCTTTGTACGAACGCGGATGGCTGGCCGCCCTCCGGCCCTTATGCAGCACCTCCACTGTGGTGGTGGTCACTCTAACGTCGACTTGCTCCCCGGCCAGCTGGTAGGGAACGCTGTAATAGCTCTTCTCGACCTCGACGTGGTAGTCGATGTTCACCCTGGCCTTGCGCCATTCTGCGTATACGTAGCGCTCCGACGGCAGCGGCCTGAGGGCTGGGCGGTCGAGGGTTTCGTATAGCTTCCTGCGTGTGCCTGGCAGCGCCTGAAATGGCCGGTCGTTGAGTCCCCTGGTGGCCTCGCAGATCGCTTCATTGGCCTCGTGGACGCTGAAGAAGGTGCGGTTGCGCAGTGGCGCCAGGACCCACCTTTCCACCTGCAGGACTCCCGACTCGACCTTCGCCTTGTCGCGGGGTTTCGCGGGCCTGGCGGGGATGACTACCGTGCCGTAGTGCGCTGCCCATTCCTGGTAGGTGGGATTCAGGTCCGGTTCGTAGTAGCAGGGGTCCTTAACTCCGGTCCGGGGTTGGTCCGGTACGACAATCTCAGGCACGCCGCCGAACTGCTCGGCGGCCCGGGTGTGGGCACTGATCCAACAGGGGAGAGTCTTGTCCACATACGCCTCAGCATGAGTGTAGCTGCTGGCGCCCAGCACGGCGACGAAGACCGGGGCTTCCCGTACCTCGCCGGATTCCCGGTCGACGATCTTGACCGTCACACCAGCCCAGTCAACGAACATCCTCTCGCCGGCCCGGTGTTGCTGGCGCATAACCACATCAACCTTCTTGCGCCAAAAGCGGTATAGCTCGCAGAACCGGCTGTACTGGTACCCGTCGGGGTGAGCCTGCCTATACTCGAACCATAGCAGCTGCAGCGTTACGCCCTTGCGGCGGAGTTCGAGATGGATCTTCCTGCAGTCCGGGGCGGGTCGATCTGGCTGCCCCTCGGGATTGCCGGGGTACAGTTGCGCCTCCAGCCCGGCTTCATCCAGTTCCTCCGGCAAAGGCCATGTGAGGCCGACCGCGGCCGCGCGCTGCATCAGCTCGCTGACCGTGCTGTGGGACAGGCCCAGACTCCTGGCCACCTGCCGGATGCCCAGGCCGCAGGCATATCGAAGTCGCAGGGCCTCTTTGATCCTTCGCACTGACAGTCTCCTCCTCGCCATAGTGGCTGCCACCATCCCCTCCGCGTTCTGAACCGACGCGGAAGGTTCCGTCAACGGCGGCTGAAAGGCCTGTCCGTGCGCGCTCCTCCGTGGGCATTACGAGGTGCCGGCCACTACCTCAATCACGTTCTAAGTGGTCGGTTTCGTCGTAATGGGTGGTCGCTTTGGATCGTAATGAGTGGTCGGTTTGAATCGGAACAGGTGGTCGGAATGGATCGTAACGGGTGGTCGTTTTGCACCGGAATATACAGATTCTGAGCGGATTGCACGGAAAGTTGCTGACTTGAACAGTGACCTCTCCTCGTTGCAGGAGATCAGGAAACTGGCAAACGGGATCGAGTCCACGCTACACGACGCAGTTGGGCACACGTATGCGCCGGCTGTAAGCATTGAGTCCGCTCTGCCGGATTCCATGGAGAAGCTCCTTCAACGACTGAATGTACTCGTGGGAGATAGCGCCACCTCGGACTATCGTGGGGAACTACACGAGCAAAGCCTTGGAGGCGCGAATCTCATCTATATGGCTTTGAAGCTGTTAGAGTATGAGTTCAAGCTCTCAAGTGACAGGGTCGCTCATTTCCTGCTGATCGAAGAACCAGAAGCCCATATCCACACACACATACAGAAATCTCTGTTCTCCAACCTCCCGTCAACTACAACCCAAGTGATCGTCTCCACCCACTCGACCCACATATCGTCCGTCTCCCAGATTGCCAGTGTTAACGTGCTTGCAAAGAAGGGGGACCATGCAGAAGTCTACCAGCCTGCGCATGGTCTGTCGCCGGAGATGGTAAGCCGAGTAGAGAGATACCTAGATGCAGTTCGTTCGACATTGCTCTTTGCCAAAGGCGTTCTGCTGGTAGAGGGGGACGCGGAGCAGATCATGATTCCTGCCATGTTGCGTGCTGTGTTTGGCGTGACCCCAGACGAACTGGGTTTCAGCGTCATAGGAATGAGTTCTGCCTTTTTTAAGCACGTGGCAGCCATCTTTGCCGATGACCGAATTCGGCGCCCCTGTGCAATCGCTACGGACCTTGATAAGGCGCTCATCGACCTACCTGTCAGTTCTGAGGGCGATAACAAGGAACAAGCACATGCCAGAGCAGCAGAGGAATCAGGCATGCTCCGGCGCCGAGACCTCCAGAAGCTTGCCGGGGGTAATCGATGGATTCGGATCTCTTTCGCGGATCACACCTTCGAAGTGGACTTTATTGGGGCCGGCAACTCGTGGGAGGTTGTCCGGACCTTGGACGACATCTACACAGAGGCCACATCCAGGAGTCGTAGTGAGACGAAGCTGAATTCGGATGATCTCCAGATAGCCGGCAGGGAGATTCTCCGGTTGGCAGAGAAACTTGGAAAGGGCTGGTTCGCTCTTCTGCTCTCAGAGAGGCTTGTCTCCCGGACATACATCCCGGAGTATATACTTCGTGCGATCGCCTTCGCCTGTCATCCCAGCGTCGGTGAGGGCGCGCTAAGAAAGATGGGCATGTTTAGGATAAGATCTGAACAGCCCGATGGAGATCTGACCAAAGCCCTGCCGCGGTTGGCGCAACTACAAAGCCTCAGCCCGCCCCACTTCTTATCTACCTTCTGTAAAGCCGCGCCAACTGACGCGCTCACGCTCTTCTGCCAGTACCTTGAGGAGTACCGAGGAGAATGATACGTCTGAACCGGGAACAGCAGACAGCGGTTGAATGCGGCAGTAACGTCGTGATTACCGCCTGTCCCGGGAGTGGGAAGACCCGCGTGCTGACCGCTCGCGTGATCCGCGGTCTGTCTGAACTTAACTCCGGCAGAGAACGTGTCGTTGCCTTGACCTTCACAAACCGCGCTGCGGATGAGATACAGGTGCGCCTCGATCAAGAGAACATCGCCGCCGACTGCCTTTGGGCAGGAACAATCCATGCGTTTGCTCTCGAATGGGTGTTACGCCCGTACGCTCCATACTCTGAGATTACCAGATTCGGCTTCACCGTAGCCGACGAGTTCTACACGGAGCGGCTCTTGGATGAGCTAAGAAGGGAAGTAGGACTTCACGGTTATACGGAGATTAGTACCGCACTCACGCGAACTGGAGCTGGTCTCAATGTGTGTATTCCGACGCAAAACGACCACCCGTTACGATCCATTCCGACCACCTGTTACGATTCAAAACGACCACCCGTTACGATTCAAAGCGACCGCCCATTACGACGGAAACCGACCACTCAACTACCTGCCTGAGGTAGCGGTCGGAACCCCGTAGCTACGGAGCAGGGCGCACGGACAGGCCTTTCCGGGGCCACCAGTAGAACCTTCCGCGTCGGTTCAGAACGCGGAGGGATGGTGGCAGCCAGCATGAGGAGGAGACTGTCAGTGCGCAAGATCAAAGAGGCCCTGCGGCTTCGTTACGCCTGCGGCCTGGGCATCCGTCAGATCGCCAAGAGCTTGGGCCTGTCCCACAGCACGGTCAGCG
>JAUYEF010000429.1 GCA_030691635.1 Bacillota bacterium | reverse complement strand
CCTGCTCATCACGTCGTTCCACTATACCAGGCCCCTGGACCCGAAACGCGCCATCATAACGGGCATGACGCGCAACGGGACATTCCTCATCCGCGATGGGAAGATCGCGGCGATGCTGCCGAACCTCAGATTCGCCGTCAGCGCGATATCTTTGCTCGCCAACGTGAAGGAAATCGGAAGCGACGCCACGCTGGCGGGGGATTACGTCTGCCATCTGACACCGAGCATCAGGACGACAGGGTTCAGTGTGACGGGCAAGACGGAAGGTTGATCGTGGAGTGTAGACCGGATCGCGCGGCATCCAGCCGCCGGTCCGGCGGCGTCACGGAGACCGTGGCATCGCCCGCACGTGACGGCGGGTTTCACGCCCAGCTTGTCGGCATCGCCAGTATTAGCGCGGTCGCGTCTTCTGGCGTCCGGACCGGAACCCGACTCCGTCGATGCTGTGCTCGTATTCCGAGTCACCAGACCCGGCTCCGTCGACCCTCTGCCCCTATCTCCAGTGATCACAGTCTTGCCTCCTCCCTGGCGGTTACCTCGCCGGGCCGTCGGAGCGGCCGGCTTCACAAAGCATAAGACACCAGACGTGACACTCCGCAGAGCTATTGGGGCCATGAGCACAGCGGCCGATGGCTGCGCCCATCCCACGCTGACCAAAGACGATCACGCCCACGAAAACCAGCAGCGTCTTGCGCCTCTCAACGGTGGCCAGCGGTCCGGGGATGAACGGCGTCCGGTCGTCCTGATCTCCTGGCAGCGCCGGCCCTTCAATTTCCTTAGCTCCTGTCTCGACGCGTCCGAACACCAGCCACAAAAACGATCCGGCCAGCATCATGGCCAGACCATGGGGGGCATAGTCGAACATACGGAAGGACTTGCCGGTGGCGGACCCCTTGACGATGCTTGTCACGTTAGTTGCATAATACCACAAGAGACTTTGGGAGAGAGGTGTGACCGTGGAGGCCATAGAGGCTATCCTGAGCAGACGGAGCATAAGGAAATACGCTGACAGCCCGGTCAGCGAGGCCGATGTGAAGACCCTGATGGAGTGTGCGATGGCCGCTCCCTCGGCCGATAACCAGCAGCCCTGGCAGTATGTTGTGGTTGCGGACAGAGATGTGCTGAATGGAATCGCCGTGGCGCACCCCTATGCGCAGATGTGCAGGGAGGCTACGCTTGCGGTGGTGGTTTGCGGGGACGTGGGCAACGCCAAGTATCCGGACTACTGGCAGCAAGACTGTGCTGCCGCCACGCAGAACATCCTGGTCGCCGCACAGGCGCTGGGTCTGGGGGCCTGCTGGTGCGGTGTCTATCCCAGCCAGAAGTGCGTTATTGCGATACGTGAACTGCTCGGGATACCGGAGACGGCGACGCCGCTCTGCGTCATCGCCGTAGGCCACCCGGCGGAGCAGAAGCCGCCCGGCAACCGCTACGACGCCTCACGAGTGCACAAGAACCACTGGTAGGACTTCTTTTGACAATGCCCAGTCGTACAGGGGAAGGCCGAACCATGTCGAACAGTTGTAGTCGGCCTAACCCAGGACTCTGGCGGTAGAGGGGGGGGGAAGGTGTCAGGATTCATCGACTTCATCAGGAAACAGGGCGTTGTCGGGCTTGCGATCGGCTTCATCCTCGGAGGCGCGGTCTCAAAGGTGGTTGCAGCTCTCGTCGAAGACATAATCAACCCGCTGATCGGTCTTCTCCTCGGGAATGCGGCTGGGCTCACGTCGGCGGTGTTTGAAATCGGTCCGGCTAAAATCAAATGGGGCCACCTGTTCAGTGTGGTCATAGACTTTGCAGCCGTGGCTGTGGTGGTCTACTTTGGGTTCAGGAAGTTGGGGCTCGACAGGCTGGATAAGAAGGCGTAGACGGTAGCATAGGCGCGGTAGCACAGGGGCGGTAGCAGCAGGTGTTGAGCAGTCTCGCTGCAGCCCCAAGATCGGCGGCTGCATCCGGATGACGGCGAACCCTTCATGTGCCTCTACGAGACGCGGTGAGGGGTTCTATCTTCTCCCGATGGCCGCCACAGACACTACGTGGTTCGCGCCGGTCACCATGGACCAGTGGAGCCCGGACTACTGGTCGCCACGGACCACCCCCGCGGCTTTCACTGGTCACCAGCGAACCAACGCACTCTGCGTCGGCCACCACGGACCAGGCGATCCAGGATTGCTGGTCGCCACGGACCACCCCCGCTGCTTCCACTGGTCACCAGCGAACCAATGCACTCTGTGTCGGTCACCATGGACCAGTGGAGCCCGGACTACTGGTCGCCACATTACATCAGCGGGGTAATGTCCCGCTCCTGCCGGGCGACGTCCCGGGCCTGCCTGCTGACGTCTCGCACCGGAGCGATGATATCCAGCGGCCTGGAGGCGAGGATATCGATCACCTCAGGGTTGACCAGATTGACGGGCAACTCGCCCTCCAGCGCGGCGGTCAGGTTCTCTGCCGCCGAGTTGGCCATCGCCGTCCTCGTCTTGAGCGTCGCACTACCCATGTGTGGCAAAGCAATCATATTCGGCAGGCGGATTATGGGGTCCAGTATGCTAATGGGCTCCGCCTCATACACATCGAGCCCTGCCCCAAACAACTTTCCCTCGGACAGCGCATGGTAGAGCGCTCTCTGGTCAACCAGCCCACCCGCGCCGGCTCCCACAAGGACAGCGGTCGGCTTCATCAGAGACAACTCGCGCTCCCCGATGAGCCCGCGCAGACCTGTGAGCCCGCGTCCGGCTGCCCTGGGCGATAGCACGACCAGGAAGCCCGCCTGCCTGAGCATGTCGTCCAGTTCGCTAAACCGAGCGCCCGCACGCTGCTCGAACTGAGGCTGGCGCTCGGAATCCCAGTAACTAATCTTCATCGAGAAGCCGGAAGCCCTCCGCGCGACGGCCTCCGCCGTCTCATCGGAGCCGACGATGCCAAGCGTTGAGCCGTTGACATCTTCTCCAAGCATGAGCGTGGGTGACCAGCTCCGCCAGCCACCTCGCGCCACCAGCGACCACGCTTCGGGCAACCTTCTCGAGATCACCAGCATCAGGCACAGCACGGTATCTGCGATGCTTTCCGCTGCTATGCTGCCGGTATTGGTGACCATGATCCCCTGTCGCGTGCATGCCGCCACATCGATATTGTCCACACCGCCATCCATATTCGCCACTACTCTCAAGCCCAGCGACGCATGCAACACCATCTGGTCCACAACATCAGCGGGGGTCGAGAGGATGCCGTGCATTCCTCTCACCGAAGCGATCAACATGTCGTGCGGAACAGGCTCTTCACGTGGCCAGACGTTTACCTCGAAATTCGACTCCAGCGTCTCTACTGCATTTCCTGGCAATTGCCTGGTGACAAAGACTCTGGGCTTCATCGCGACTCCTCCTGTCAGTTGGGGTTACACCCCATAGTCTTCTCCAGACGCCGGAGACAAAGACACGGGCTGCCCCATGAGCATGTGGGACAGCCCTTTGTTCATTCATTCATCCACCCGGCTCATCCATTCATCCGCCCGGCTCGCCCCAATCATCGAACCGGGTTAGACCACTCTCCTGCCCTTCAAGAACACGGCCTCCACGGCGCCGAAAGCCGATGCGTCTTCGAGCGGGTTGCCGCGAACGACCACCGCGTTGGCCAGTTTGCCGGGCTCGAACGTTCCGACCGTGCTGTCCACCCGCAGAGCCCTGGCCGCCTTGAGCGTCGCGCTTTCGATGACCTTCGCTGCAGGGATGCCCGCGTCAACCATGGCCTTGAGCTCGTTGGCGAAGCCTCCGAAAGCGTTCCATCCCCAGCCTTCGTCGGAGCCCGCGACGAGGTTCACGCCGTGCTCCGACAACTGCCTGACGTTTTGGGCCTGGGCCTGGTACTTAGCGGCGCGGTCGGTATAGCGGGCTTTCCCCTCAGCATCGCTGGCGGAAGCCGCGAGCCGCTCCACTATCACGCGGTTCACGTATAGGGTTGGGTTCCAGTACACACCGGCGTGTGCCGCACGGTCGGCGATCTCGGGAGAGAACCGCAGTTCCCCCTGCGGCGTGTTGAAGTGGCCATGCACGATGGTGTCTATGCCCGCGTCCAGGCACATGGTCGCCACCTCGGATGTGGAGCAGTGCACAAATGCCGGCCGGTTCCGCCTGTGTGCCTCGCCTGCCACCAACCGGAGCTGTTCTGTGGTGAACTGCGGCTGGAGCGGATTGGTTCCACGAGTGCCGCCACCCGTGCCCATGACCTTGAGCAGCCCTGCGCCATCCCGCAGCAGCATGCGGCACAGCTTCGCAATCTCCGCGTCCGTATCGGCCTGGCCACCGAAGACCCAGCAATGCCCGCCGGTTATGGTGACCGGTCTTCCGCACACAACGAGGTCCGGACCCGGGACTATACCTTCGGCGATCGCGTGACGCAGGATGAAGGTGACATCGTTGCGCCCGCCCAGATCCGCAAGTGTGGTGACTCCCGAGCGCAGGGCCTTCTCCGCATTTCGAGCCGCCCTCAGCAGTATCACTGAGTCCGTGGGTTCCATGGCATCTTCCACCGACGTGCCGTCGCCAGGCATCACGAGATGGCAGTGGCAGTTCACATAGCCGGGCATCACCGTGCAGCCCGGAAACCGCAGCACTTCGCAGCCCTGCTTCTCAAGTGCATCTAGCTCGGCGGAGTCCACCACCCTGGTGACGCGGTCTCCGTCGACTAAGACGGCGGCGTCAGATCCGGCACCGAGGGGTTCTGTGCCTCCGGACAGGAACGACGCCGCGGGCGTGCCCCCAAGGGACGATCCGGCCTTGCCTCCGAACAGCGCGCCCGTCCCATCTATGACCAGCGACCCGGCTAGCGCAATCACGGCTTGCCTCCGGCGCAGGGCCGACAGCTCGAGGGCGCGCAGCCTCGATCGACCATGACCTTGCCTTCCTTCATGACGAGCAGGATGTTCTGCTTGTCGTTCAGGATCGTGATTTCGTCCAACGGGTTACCCTTGACCACGATGAGGTCGGCCCACTTGCCGGCATCCAGCGTCCCGGTCATGTGGTCCAGCATCGTGGCTTTGGCCGCCGTCTTGGTGCCTGCAACTATGGCCTGCATCGGCGTCATGCAACGCTTGACCAGGAACTCCAACTCCCGAGCGTTTTCGCCGTGCCTGTTGAAGTTCGTGCCCGCGTCGCTTCCTGCCGCGATGGGCACGCCGGCCTTCATCGCATGGTGCAGGGTGTCAGTCTTGTCCTCCATCACGGTCTCAAGCCAGTTCCAGCGGTCGAACACGCCTTTCAGGCCTTCCTTGCCGCGCTCGTAGAGCTTCTCGTTCGGGCAAAGCGTCGGCACGAAGATGGTGC
>JAUYEF010000384.1 GCA_030691635.1 Bacillota bacterium | reverse complement strand
AGTCCGGCCAAACAAGGGTGGACCACGCCAAGGAGGCCCAGCAAACGATCGAAAAGGCGCGGGGCAAGCTGGTCGGCGCTGTGCTCAACCAGGTGAGGCAGGAGGGCGACGACTACAGGTATTACTACTATTATGGAAGGGATAGGAGCCACAGGAGCCAGGCCAAGGGCGCCAGCACTCTGCAGACATGATAGATGTGCACTGCCATATACTACCGGGCATGGATGACGGCGCCCAGAGCGAGGACGAGTCTCTGGAGATGGCCCGTATGGCCACGAACCAGGGAATGGTCGCCGTATTCGCAACCCCGCACATCGTACGGGGATCCTATGACACGGAGCCGAGCACAATACGCCAGGCAACTGAGAGGCTGGCAGAATGCGCCAGGAATGCGGGTCTACCTTTGCTGCTATACCCCGGCGCGGAGAACCACCCCGCGCCGGACCTCGTGGAAAACTGCCGGCTCGGTAAGGTGATGACTCTGGGCGGCAGCAAGTACGTGCTGGTAGAGGCTCCTGGAGCCGAGCTGCCGTGGTCATTTGAGAAGATCCTCTTCAACCTGATGGTCGGCGGCTTTCACCCGGTCCTTGCCCATCCTGAAAGGAACCCGACATTGAACCGCGATTCCCCCAGGCTCCTGTCCATTTTCCGCACAGGTGTCATCCTGCAGGTAAACGCGAGGAGCCTCACCGGCTTCTATGGGTCGCGAGTCCAGGCGTCCGCTGAGCGGATAGTCAGGGAATGTCTGGCAGGGCTGATCGGCAGTGATGCGCACCAGCCCAGAGACTACGAAGGCCTGCGAAGAGTGCGGGACCATGTGCGGGCCCTGGGCGGCGACCGGGCAGTCGCCGCGATCGTTCAGAACGAGGAAGCGCTGATGGAAGCCGTATCGGAGGCGGCAGCCAGGTTCACCGGCCTGCCTTCGCCCAGGAGGTAAAGACGTCTGCCGTCTCCCATGACGCATTCCTCGCAGTCCTCACGTGCCACGCGCCGGGATCGTGCACCCTCGTCGGCCTTGACTACCCGACCCACGACGGTTCAGCTGTCAGGGACTATATACACGTCTCAGATCTCGCCGACGCTCATATTCTCGCTTTGGAGGCTTTGGCCTCCGTCCACCCAGGAGGAGCGCTCAACCTGGGAAGTGACATAGGCATGTCGGTGCTTGAGGTTATCGCAGGGGCGAAGCGGGTCACCGGCCTTGATATCCGGGTTGAACCCGCGCTCCGCGGCGAAGGAGATCCCGCTGTGCTCATTGCCGGTTCCACCAGGGCCAGGCAAGTGCTGGGGTGGTGCCCGCGGTACACGTCTATCGACAGCATTGTCGAGACGGCGTGGCAATGGAATAGCAAACACACCCGAAACTGCGCATTTTTGTTTCGAGTAGTCCGGAGGGTCTGGAAGTAGAACGGTTAGGAAACGCTCACATCCTTTGGACGGAAGACTTGGCCTTTGCTCAGCGGCCGTGCCGGCGGAGTAGACGGGGCCAAAGCCTGGTATCTTCCTATACATTTTTCAAAGGTCCTAGATTCAAGCAAAGCATACTAAGGAGGGACGCAGATGGGCAGCGTGGCCCCGCCGAGCGGTCAAGGAAACAAGACAAGTAACGCGACCCTAACCAGCGATGAAGCTCTTGGCATCATTGATCAAGAGATCCTGGAAAGCTGCATGGTCAAACAGGCGACTCTTTCAAAGCTCAGGGACAAGATACTGGAAGCCGCACAGGTCCTTGCGGGATGCCTCTCGTCCGGCGGCAAGGTATTGTTCTTCGGAAACGGCGGCAGCGCGGCAGATGCCCAGCACCTCGCTGCCGAGCTGGTGGTCAAGTACCAGGTGAACCGCGGGCCGCTGGCCGCGCTCGCCCTGCATGGAAACAGTTCCGTGGTCACCGCCATCAGCAACGACTATGGATACAAGGAGATCTTCGCGCGGCAGGTGCGAGCATTCGCTCGCCCTGGGGATGTGGCCGTGGGCATATCCACCAGCGGTGCGTCGCCGAACGTGCTTAAGGGCCTTCAGGCGGCCCGGGAGGTGGGCTGCGCGACCATAGGCATGACCGGTGAGAACGGGCACGGGCTAATGGCCAGCTTCTGTGACCTGGTGCTTGCAGTGCCGTCTAAAGTTACCCCGCGCATACAGGAGAGCCACATCACCATGGGGCATGTCATCATCGGGCTGGTGGAGAAGATGTTGTTCCCAGGGGTTTAGACAGCCCGTGGCGCGGCGTGTATATAAGTACCTGGTCAATAGAAGTATGGCGGCGAGCGTTAGCAGGTTCTGGACCAGGACCGATGTGCTGGCGACCAGCGACGGATGCTCCACTTACAACGAGGGCCACCTTTCACGAAACCATGCTGCGGTGCGCCATAGACCTTCGGCGAGCGGGATCTGTGGCTGGTAGCCGAGCAAACGGGCAGCGAGGGAGATGTCTGCACGCGAGTGTCGCACGTCGCCGGCGCGAGGCGTGGCATGTTCAGGTACGAGGCTCGTGCCGAGGGCTGCGTTCAGGTGGTCCACCAAATCCAGCACGCTGGTACTCGTGCCCGAGCCAATATTGATCGCCTCGCCGTGCCCGACGGCTGGGCAGGTGGCGGCCAGGATCGTTGCCGACACGACGTCATCGACGTAACAGAAGTCGCGCGTTTGCAGTCCATCTCCGAACACCACGGGACGTTCTCCTCCGAGCATCCGGCCCAAGAACCTTGGTATTACTGTCGCATAGTCACTCTCAGTGTTCTGCCGAGGGCCATAGATGTTGAAGTATCGAAGAGCCACCGTCTCGAGGCCATAGAGACCGGAGAACATGCGGCACATGGTCTCCACCGAGGCCTTGTCGGCCGCGTAGGGAGACGCAGGGCACAGCGCGAGTGCCTCGGTCTTGACCGGCTCGGGGCCCTGCCCGTACACCGCGGCCGAAGATGCGAACACGACCCTCTTAACACCCGCCCGTCTTGCCTGGTCCAGCACGTTCACGGACCCCAGGAGATTCACCAACGAAGTCGCGACCGGGTCATCCACAGAACGCTGAACGGATGCGACCGCGGCGAGGTGGACGACGCAATCGACGCCGGACATGGCCTGGGCCAGACGCTCAGCATCGCGGACATCCGCCTTCACGAAATCGTTCCCGTCCTGCACAGCGGTAAGGTTGTCCAGGCTGCCATAGCTCAGGTCGTCCAGCACGCGGACGGTTTGATCTGTCTCGACGAGCCTTCTGACGATGTGTGAGCCGATGAACCCGGCGCCGCCGGTTACGAGAAACTTCATCTTGCCTGTCTCCTCAGGGGCCCTGCTATTGAGCCATCCGTTTGTCTACACATTCCACATACATGACACACTGCCTGTCTGACCGGGAATATCCTGTCTCAATGCTGGCCCATCCGACAGGAAGCCACGCCTAACGGCAAGAACTAATGTCGCAATA
>JAUYEF010000377.1 GCA_030691635.1 Bacillota bacterium | reverse complement strand
CGGCGCCAGGCGGTGCACGACCGTCTCGACGCCGGCGCCCCAGTAGCACTCGCCCAGGCCGACCAGGCCCTGGTCGGTGTAGAGGCGGACCAGGATCCACTGGAAGTTGCCCTGGATGGCGGCGGTGGCGAGGCCGGTGAGTTGCATGGTGGTGGGCTCCGTGCGGGATGAGAAGGGGGCACGGCGAGTGCGCCCTAAGGAGAGGTGGACGAGACCCTGGCCATTGTAGGCCCTGGCAGGTTGCGCTGCAAATGCCGGGGCTGGCCGTAGCCGGGGTGCATGCTCACACGCAATTGCACCAGTGATGGTGGGGGTCAGCACAGCCCGAAGGATGACCTCAGGAGGGGCAGCCAGGCGATTCGCGATGCTCAACTGGCTCTCCCATTGGGCCGTGCGCCTCGCGTGGGTCCCCGGGACGCCCTGGGCCTGGCAGCGCGCCGCAGTGATCGTGGCGGGTGCGCTCAGGCCCGATGCGGCGCCCATGTTTCTGGATGAGGACATCTGACGCAGGACCAGGCACAACGCGGCGCGCACGAGGCAGGGCGCAGACGCGATCGCGCGACCGCTTCCCGGGCCTGGTCTGCGACGGGTGGCCGGCACCGGCGCATGGATGGTAGGTGCACCTCGCGGGTGCGGGGCGGGTTGGCTTGGGGGGATGAGGAGGCTGGGCGAGGGACGTCGGCGTCGCTGGCGTCGTGGGGCGATGCTGGGGTGCAGAGGCGAGGTGCTGGGTCGGGCGGCGGTCCGGGCTGGCAGCAGGGGAGTGCCGCCGTGCCTTGACGGGCGGAAATTCATGGTGTATGATATGTGCGCAATCGGCGCCGTCGAGGGCCGACGCCCCGGTGGAGGGACCACGCCCTGCTCGGCCGGACAACTCAAGCGCTACGCAAGTGGCGCACGAGGGCAGATGGCTCTGACATGTCATGGAGTCGACGGCGTACCCGGTCTTACTTCCCAGTTATCTCTGCTGCCCAGTAGCGCAACACCGTTCGGACGACCTCCGAGGCCCTCGGCCTCACAATGACTCTGACGAGTCCGGAGTAGCACAGGCGATGGAGAGACCCGAGCCGATAAGGCCGTTCTTGAGGTGGGCCGGATCCAAGCGGCAGCTCCTGCCAGTTCTCTCGGACTACTCGCCTCGCCGGTTCGGGAGGTACTTGGAGCCGTTTCTCGGGTCAGGCAGCCTGTTCTTTCATCTTCGTCCCGCGCGTGCGATTCTCGGCGACGTAAACGCGGACCTGATGGCAACATATGAACAGGTCAGAGATAACCTGGACGCGGTCTTCTCAGAGTTGTCAGCTATGCGCAAGGGCAAGGAAGAGTACTACAGGATCCGCTCTAGTGACACTAGTTCGCTGAATCCTGCAGAGCAGGCCGCTCAGTTCATCTACCTCAACCGCTTCTCGTTCAACGGCCTGTATAGGACCAATCGGAAGGGCGAGTTCAATGTGCCCTATGGAGGAGCGAAATGCGCCGGGGTTCCTGCTCGCGCGTCGTTAGAAGCGTCCAGCAGGGCACTACAAGGCGCTGAGCTCGTATCAGGAGACTTCGAGGTGGTACTCGCTCAGGCCCGTAGCGGTGATTTCGTGTATCTGGATCCCCCGTACAGTGTGGCAGTACGCCGAGTGTTCAAGGAGTATGACCCATCGAGTTTCTGCACCCGTGACCTTCAGAGACTGAGGCGGTGGCTTGACCGACTCACCGAGGTTGGCGCCGAATTCCTCCTGAGCTACGCGAAGTGTGAAGAGGCTGAGCTGCTGATGGAAGGGTACGCTGCCAGACAGGTAGCAGTTCGCCGGAATATTGCCGGGTTCTCCCGCGATCGGCGGAGGGCCCAGGAATGGTTGATATCGAACATGAAGACGCTGGGCTACGAGGAGGCATGATGCTTGCTAGGGACGCCAGAACAAGAGAGCGAGATGGCACCGAACGCGACCTTCCACGCATTGTGCCGCAAGGTACTCTACTTCGTCTATCCGTGGACCAGGTAAAGCCTAACCCCAAGAACCCTAGGAAGCTCTTTGACCCCAAGCCCTTGAGCGAACTCAGAGAGAGCATAAGAACCCACGGCGTGCTTGTTCCCATTACAGTGTACAAGCTGCCTGGGCAGGACAAATATGCCATCGTCGATGGCGAGAGACGGCACCGGTGTTGCGTTGACCTGCGCAAGGAGGGGCTCGACATCGACATTCCAGCAAACGTGGTTGAACCCCCAGGCAAAATGGCATCCCTGCTGTACATGTTTAACATCCACGCCTTCAGAGAGCAGTGGGAACTCATGCCAACGGCGCTGAGCCTTCAGGAGGTCATGGATGAACTCCACACTGAGCACAATGGAGAGCTACACGAGGTCACCGGCCTAAGCATTCCGCAGATCGAGAGGTGCAAGAAGATACTTGGCTTCCCCAAGTCGTTTCAGCAGCTCTCGCTGGACCCTGATCCCAGCAAGCGAGTACCCTCAAACTTCTGGGTGGAACTGTATCCTGTTCTCGAGGAAGCTCCTGACTTGATCCCGGACCTTTACGACGAGCTTGGCAGAGATGGCATTACGCAGGCGATGGTTGAGAAGTACAGGTCAAAGAAGGTGAAGAGCGTGATCCATTTCAGAAGGATCGTGGAAGCAATTGAAATCGCCGAGCACGAAGAGGCGAGGCAGGCTGTGGCAGATCGGCTCAGGGAGTATGTGTTGACGCCCGAACTCGAGACCCGAGAGGCCTTTGACGGCTTCATTCGAGACACCCGCAAGGTGCAAAGGGCGGTAGGTGCGTGTGACAAGTTCATCAGTGACCTCAAGCGAGCGAAGGTCCAGTACACCATAGAGGACAAAGAGCAGATAGTCGCCAAGCTCTTGGAGGTGATCGAGTTCACCCAGAGGCTATTGGACAGGCTGCAAGGCGACGAACCGCCGGAAGAAGCCGAAGATACGACAGAGACAAGCAGCACGGCGGCCTGAAAGCCATGCTTCAACATGTCCGCGTGTTCTACAAGATCCTCTTGGGTTTCAGGGACTACAAGCCCCAGCCGGTCACGCCGCGCTCGGTCTGGCAATGGCTCTGTCAGTTCCCCCCCTGCTGCAGACACCACCTCTACCTCCTGCTTGACCACGTGATCTACTACTCCGAGGAGGCAATCCAACAACACCTCGTCTCCCTCAATCGGGAGATACTTGCCAGGCTCAGGTCGGATGGCATAGGGCTCGACAGGACGATCTACGTAGCAGTAGACACGGCGGGCAGCAGTAGCCATGTAATGCTGAATCTGCTTAGAGATGCCGAGAACCTGGAGCGGAAAGGTGCGAATCTGGTTGACTCCCGAGACACGCGCGCCCTCATGGGGCTGACAAGCCAGATCGGATCTGGCGCGATTATCTACGTTGATGACTTCGCGGGAACT
>JAUYEF010000365.1 GCA_030691635.1 Bacillota bacterium | reverse complement strand
TGGACGCGCTCATCAAGTCCCGAGGTGAGAGTCCTCCAACAGATGAATGGGAGACCAAAGCCGAGCCAAAACAGGACCCCGAAACACGGCTGGCACGTTTGACGCGCCTGCGAGCCTCGAACTACTGGACCACCATCGAGAAGGTCAGGGCGAACTGGCAATCCGCCGAGAACTGACGCGGCCTGTAGGAGATCAGGTTTTGTGGAGACACTGTGACGCGCGGCTTTCAGGGGGCTTGTGCGTCCCTGTTGAGGGTCGGTAGGGGGGAGGCCCCATTGCTGCCGCCTCGATAGTGGTCACAATCTGGCGGCTTAGCAGGTTTTCGGCCGGCGCCCAGGAACGAAAGTCTTTCATCACGCTCTCGCTCAAGAGGCGGCGAGCCAACCATCGTTCCTTCCAGCGAATCGTGAGCTCTTCGAGATCATAGTGCCAAGGCCGAAAGTCCTCCGTATCACCAAGGAGAAACTCCCTTGTCAACTGGCCGAGGGGAGCCACGTAGACAGACCTTGGGGTTCTATGATTGGGAGCTTGCGGCAACTGGAAGCGAAGGCGGTAATAGGCCGTATACACTCGGAGACGATATGATCTCCCTGTCCCCCATCCTTTGGGGATGCCCTTGCCCTGCCGCCGTAGGTAAGATTCCATGGTTGCAAAATCCGACTCGGTGAGATGAGCATTGCCGTAACCTTGTGTGTAGCCAACGGGGATGAAGGCAAGACGACCGTCGATCCTCAAGCGGTTGTACTGCACACTAGAACCGTAGAGGCTGGTGGTCGTCACTAGTGCGAGGCGCCCCTCTTCGAGGCCCCCGGGCGTGCGTTTTCCTTCAAACTTGTTTCTATAGTCCTGTGCAACCTGATCCGAGAGCATAGCCATAGCCACCATCTTGCCAGCGACCAGACGGTTGTATGGCGGGACAGCCATACATACGCTCAGATCCATGCACGTGAGCAGCCGTTGGCGTTTGAGCTCTCGATCCCGTGGGTATTGCCAACCGATCCATTTGTCCCGCGATGGGCAAATCAGGACGGGCGAGCTGAGGGCGGCGACGCCCATCACCGGATTTGAGGGCTGTCCGCTGTCTCGAATCAAGTATCGAAGGAGCCTACCGCAGCCGCGGTTGTATGGAATACTGCCCCAGAGCCGAAAATACCGCCAGAGAGCGTGCTGACCGTCACTGATACAGAGCTCCAAGTACGGGCTGATGCGCTCAACGTCTACCTCCGAGCCCGCCACGAGGTAGTCCTTCGCCCAACGCTCTGTTGCCAGTACCCATGGCTGCAACTTCAGGAGGATTTCCAGACGGTGAAGACGCAGCATCTCCCTGACCTTGTGCCGATGCTCTTCAATAGTGCTTCCATCTTGACCAAGTGCTGGATTGTGCAGGGGCATAATGGACACCTGTCGCCGTCAAACTAGCTCAGCATGTGGGCGAGGCCAACCAGGATTCGGCTAGACGATAACATACGAGCGGCGGAATTCAAAGGTTCTTTCCCGCTTTTCGGGCGGTGTCGGGCGCGCCGAGGCCTAGTGTGCTCGGGCTTGGTCTCCTATAGTGCGGCTAGCAGTGAAGTGAAAGCCCGATGCAGAACAGCCAACAAACGGGTCAAGGACAAGCCGGAGACGAAAATGAGCCCCGCCGTTGGTAGCGCAACTCAGCCCGACAGCGTCTGACAGGGGGATCACTATCTGGCGGCGTATGCAAACTCGGATTGGTCGGGCAGGACGAGGGCAGCGATGCCTAAGGGCTCGTCAGCGCGGGAATTCCGTAGTAACGTTGACCGGACGCGTGCCCGGGGCGCCACGCATGGCTCGAACCTCAACGTTGGAGAAGTTCTTTCGCGAGTTCCAGCGTGGCGGAGATGGGGATGGTAGAATCTACGACGGCTCAGACTGCACAACCTCTCGTTGGAAGGCGAGTCCTTCTCTGCCAGCGTTTAAGCGCCCGCTGGACCTACAGCCGGTGTGCGTACAGTGGCAGGGGATGGGAGAGCGAGCGGTTGCGTCTTGGAAGCATCTTCTCATTGGGGGGAATGTATACTTCACCACCGTTTGTGTCGCACGGTCGCATAGACAAAAACTCTACGCAGTGACCTTAGAGTATGTACGTTCGTGAGCTTCGTATCTCGCATTTCCGTGGCTTCGACGAGCTGACAGTGAAGCCCAAAGGGCACGTTATCCTTATGGGCGAGCCCGGCGCTGGACGCTCAGACCTCATCGAGGCGCTCTCTCGCGTCCTTGATGTCGACGCGAGCCGGAACCGCACGACCACGGAGCTCGACTTTCACCGCAAAGACACCTCACAGCCCGCTGTAGTATCTGTCACTCTGGGCGGCCTGGGGGACGAGGTTGAGCAGCTATTCCTGGACTACCTGGAGGTGTGGGACACGTCCGAGAACAGCCTGGTCGCTGAGACCGAGACGCCCGAGTCTATAGACGAGGGGCGCTACGAGTGGGCTCTTCGCCTCGAATATCGCGCACAGTGGCTCCATGATGAAGAGCGGTGCGAGGAATTCGTCTACTTCCCCAAGGCGTCAGATCCTAGTATAGGCTCGTTCGCTCAGGCGCGGCGCAGGGATATTGAGCAGCTAGGCTTCACCCATCTTCGGTGGGAAGCGGGTCGCGTGCTGGACCTGGGCGCACGGAGCCCATTCCGCCGGTTGATCGAGCAGTCTGCCGGCGATGACTTCGTCGCAGCCATCGCCCAGTACGTCGAAGATGTGGCCAAGGCTGCCGCGCGATTCACTGAATCATCGCAGATCAAGACAGCTCTCGACGAGGTTCTTGGCCCCCTCAGGGACCTCTTGGGCCTCCAAGGCGCAGAGCTCTCCGATCTCTTTCGATTTGCGCCTGAAGGCGGGTCACTGAGTGGTCTTCTTCGCACACTAGGACCTGCGATTGACCTTGGCGACGGGATTGGGGCTCTCCCCGCGTGGCGCCGGGGAACGACAACCATGTCACTCTTGCGGATAGCCGAGGCGCTGGCCGTTTCTTCCAAGGCAAGCAACATCAGCGCTATCGATGACCTAGGAGACGGGCTCGATCCGGCATCCGCTACACATCTGGCGGAGGTGATCCGGCGCTCTACGGGACAGGTATGGATCTCCACCCGGCTTCCGTCAGTAGCTGAGATATTCGAGCCACAGGAGGTCGTCAGGCTGGGCCATACTGCTGGCGGCAAGCGGTTTTCCCGGCAAGGTCGCTCCCCAGCGACGAGGGCCGAGGCGATCGCCGCCAAGCACTGGCACCGCAATCTCCTGCCGGCGCTCAGCTATCGGTCAGTCGTCGTGCTCGAAGGGCCCAACGACTTCGCGACATTGCATGCACTAGCGAGTCGCCTTTCAAAGGAGAACAACGAGCCACTGCCAGCAACCCGCGGTGTGTCTCTCATCAACGCTGGGATTACTGGCTCTGGTGGCTACGCCAATGTGCTACGACTTGCAGGGGTCGCCAGGGAGATGGGCCTGCGCGCTGTAGGAGTGGTCGATGGTGACACCTCCCCTGAGTCGCTACAGTTCCTGCATGACAATGCTTCGCTGGCAGACGCGGTCATCCGTCTGCCCGACGGTGCCGCTATCGAGCTCGCCGTTGTCCAGGGCGTCCCGGAGGACGCTCTTCGTCAGGCCATGTCCGACGCCGCATTGTCAGTCAATGTGCCACTGCCCTCGGAATGGGAGAAGCTGTCGGGCAAAGAACTAGAAGGAACGGTCATCTCCTTCATCAAGAAATATGGGCTCCATGCCCCCTATGTTGAGGCGCTGCCGCTGGCTGACCTCCCTCCCTTGGCCGTTGCAGTCCTGCGCCAGGCCGTGCTGGTCGCGGCCGCGGATGCGTCGGGGCTGATCCAGCTATGAGGCGCGAGGACCTTGACTGCAGGCAACGCGAGGTGGTGGCCGCCGTTCACGAGAGGCATTCCAGGATCCTGGTGCTGGGCGGCCCTGGCAGTGGCAAGACCACGACCGCACTGTGGGCGGCGAGGTCCTTCCTAGAGGCTAAGCAGCCGGTTCATAGCGGCCGGGTCCTGTTTCTGACCTTCTCCCGCTCGGCGGTGAGTCAGATCATGAGCCGCTCGCCCGGTGTCATCTCGGGGTACACCGATCGGGTTGAGATCCTGACCTTCCATGCACTCGCATACCGCCTGATACGGGTCCCTGCCCTTGTCGGTCCAGTCCGAAGCCCGGGCGAAGCTCCTAGGCCACGACAGGCATCAGCTCCGATATGAGGATCTGATACCCGGCGCCATTCACCTCCTTCGCAGCGGCGAGCGAATTCGCACCTTGGTGACATCGCGATGGGCGCTTGTCATCTGTGATGAGGTGCAGGACACCAACGAGGAGCAGTGGGAATTCCTGCAGCTCATAGGCCAGGGCAGGCTACTGCTCCTGGGTGACGCTAACCAGATGATCTACACTTTCATTCCTGGGGTCTCGCCCGAACGTTTACGACTCATTCGCGAGTCAGCTGACCGGGTCATTGAGTTGGAGCCTCGATCACACCGTGACCCTTCCGGCGCCATACCAGCTCTTGCGGAGGCCGTGCGGCTGCGCCAATTCGGCCACGAGGCAGTCCAGGAGGCGCTAAGAACAGGGCGTCTCACGATCCATCAGAACGTTGATCACGCACAGCATCAGGAATTGCTCCTGCAAGAGATAGAGGCCGCACGGAAGGCGGGCTCTCGCGATGTGGGGATATTTGCCCACTCGAATCGGGCGGTCGCGGAACTAGCTGACCAGCTAGAGCAAGCCGAAATGGACCATGTCTTGGTCGGAATCCCCGAGGCGCACGCTGAGGCGCTCGCCGCGATGGGTGTGCAGTGCTCGCTGGCCATAGGCCAAGGCACGTCCGCAGACATCCGCCAGGCTCTGGCGCTGTTCTTGACCGCGACCGTCAGGTCTCAGGAGCCGCCTCAGATGGCTCGAGCACTCATTGGGGAGGTACCGCTACCAGGGCTGGTCGAGCAGCGGCTGGGAGAACTTGAGGCCACGCTAATGGCCGCTGCGTCCGGGACAATGGACGACCTCGTGACCGTTGCCATGCAATCGTGGGAAGGCCTAGCGATCGGGGCAGGTTATCGGGTCTGGCGCAGGGCGGCCAGCCATTTTCGGCGCCTGAGCCAGCCCCTTCGGAGCCGGGAGGTCTCCCAGGAATCAGTGCAGCTACTTCGGGACATTGTGGAACGCAGCAGGGTTGAGGCGCTCATTGATCTGGACTATTCCGAGCGCGGCCGGGTCAAGCTTATGAACTACCACCAAACCAAGGGCCGGGAAGCCGATACGGTGATACACGTATTCCGGTCGGATGACTACTTCGGCAGAGAGGTGGAACCCTTCGAGGAGACATCGCGGCTCCTCAATGTCGCCATCTCACGCGCCAGGCAGAGAGTCATAGTAATCCTCCCACCAGAGCCTCACCCGCTGGTCGAGCCGTTCGCCGCGGTGTCGCGAAATGCATGATGGCTAGTACTCACCAAGAGCATGCGCTAAGGGCTAGCGGCGTGGCAGCGAGGAGGGCATATAATGAGGGCCGGACTCCGCCAGGCGCAAGCCTACGAACCGCAGCGTTTCCCAAAATGCTAAGGTTCTCAGCAATTGGTCACAAATTGGTCACCAACTTGGTGATCAACCCTGGCACTGAATGGGCGGCGGTGGCACAGGCGAGGTCGATCTCAAATACAGAATTGGTCTAAAATCGACGTAGAGGGAGGGCGTGGGACGGCCTGCACCGAACTTCAAAACCGTTGCGGGCAGGTCGTAAGATTTGCGGCCGGGCCGAACTGCCCCTAGCCTCCTCCCTCGCCTTGCGGAGAGCAATTGTGTGCATTAAGCTGAAGTGTACTCAGTGTTCTGCACACAAGATGTTGTACAAACATGCGACGCGATAGCCAACGTCTCTACGAACTCGCCGAAGGCCAGGGTGGTTACTTTAGCGCTTCCCAGGCCCGTGAGCTGGGCTTTGGCGGCGACCTGATAAGCTACCACGCCAAACAGGGCAACTTCCTCAGAGCAGCGCGTGGCATCTATCGTCTCAGGCGTTTTCCAGCCTCGCCCTTCGAGGACCTCATCGTGGCCTGTCTCAGAGCTGGACCTAAGGCTGCTGTCTCTCATGAAACAGCTCTTGCGGTCTATAGCCTCTCGGACCTCATGCCCGCGCAAATCCATCTCATAGTTCCCAGAACGAAGTCTCGCCGCCTCAAAGGTCTGAAGCTTCACAGGCACCGGCTCGGGGAGAACGAGGTAACCAGGCGCGATGGGGTTCGGGTGACTACGGCCATTCGCACTCTTCTCGATGTGGCGGCGGCAGGCGTAAGCGAGGACCAGGTCGTTAAGGCGGTCCACGATGCTCTCCAGGGTGGCCTGGTTCGACGAAATGAGCTGCTTACCGCCGCGCGGTCGCGTGGCGGCCGCGCCAGGAAGGTCATCGAGAAAGCGGTCACCATGGCCGGGACGGCGATGTGACTTACGGTACCGCCACAGCCTTCCGGCAAGCCCTTGAAGAAAGGCTTCGTAGGCTTAGCCTGGAGTCGAACACCTCGCTAAGCCGGCTGCGAAAGCTGGTTGCATTCGACCGTCTCCTCGCTCGAATGGTGACCGTGAACCCCGACCTCTGGGTCCTCAAGGGCGGGTATGCCCTTGAGATACGCCTCGGCGCACGAGCCAGGACAACCAAGGATGTCGACGCTGCTCTTCTAGCGCCCCTCGAAGACGCCTCCAACCTCCTGGCGGCGGCAGCATCGGCCCAACTGAAAGACTGGTTTGAGTTTGAGGTGGGCCAGCCGGATCAGGCCGCGACGGGAGCGCCACTGGGCGGACTCCGGTTCCCTGTCCGGTGCTTGCTGGACGGGCGCCTGTTCGAAAGCTTTCACCTAGACGTAGGGACCGGTGATCCACTGCCCCGCGAAGTGGACTATCTGACGGGCCCGGCCCTCTTGGAATTTGCGGGAATCGCTCCGGCCAGGGTGCCTGCCTATCCGCTCGCGCAGCAGCTGGCGGAGAAGATCCACGCTCTCACCCGACCATACGCCGGCGGCGAAGTCAGCAGAGTGAAGGATCTGGTCGATATCCTCTTGATAGGACAGATGTGTGACTTCAAGATCGAGGTCCTGCGGGACGCCCTCATGTCAGTCTTCGAAGGGAGGAATACTCATCCTGTGCCCGAACGGCTTCCGTCTCCACCTCGATCGTGGAATCGGCCATTCTCCCGCCTGGCGACGGAGCTGGAGGCCCCCTGGTCACGCCTGGAAAACGCTGCGCTTGCCGCTGGGGAGTTTCTCGACCCAGTGCTGTCAGGCCAGGTAGGCAGTACCTGGGACCCGATAGAATGGCGGTGGACGTCGGTAAGCTAGACGGCACAGTCCCGGGGATACCGTCTGCCTTGAAACTCGTCGGCGTCTGTGAAAGCGTTTAGATAGCTCTCATCGGAAACGCCACCAGAACCGGCCGCGGGGCAAGTTCGCCCAACGTCTGAACGTCTGGGTGACTCGCTAGGACTGCTCAGGATCCCACTCGCTCGCAATTGCGGTTCAGGGACGCGAGCGCGAAGGAGCGCCTTGACGATTTGAGCGTCCCGCTGAGAGCCAGCTCCGTCCCGAAGGATCGCCTTGGCTACAGGCAGGTGGTGCGCCTGGGTCAGTACGATACGGTAGAGCACAGCATTGACCAGCCGATTGCCGCCTCGGTTCAGGCGATGGCGCACAGGTCCAGGGGAGGAGCCTCCAGGGGCGCCACGCCGGCGTAGGCGGCCAGCAGTTCACCAGGAGGCAGGCAATACAGAAGGCGTGTTCATCGCCCCACCGGCGCGGACCCGCCGAATCGTAACCAGGTATGTCACCTCGTCAGACCCGTTTTCCCGCGCCGCCCCGGGCGACGCCGGTGCTTGCTCCTGCCCCAGTCCCAAGAAGTCACGCACGGCGTCTCGGGGGACAAGGATTCGGCGACCGACATGCACGGTCCGGAGATCGCCCCGCCTCACCAGTTCATATGCCAGGCTTCGCCCCACGCCGATGGCCTTAGCGGCTTCACCTACTGTGTAAGTAAGGCATTCAGACATCAACCGCCTCCTTTGGCGAGCTACTTGGATGGCTAGCCATCTACTGACGCGTATTCGAGGAAGGCACACTAGGTGGGGATAACGGGCCATGACGCCGGCCGCCAGCGTTGTTCAGTCCCTGCCACTGCCGAAACTCCTGGCCTGGTTCATCAAGTGCCAGAGCCACGTCCACGCCCTTGTGGGCGTCCACCCCTATCGTGATCACCCGTGCCTCCTTTCAGCAGGTGGTGGGTCCCTAGGACTGACTAACCTCTCTCGAGCCGAAGACCGGCTCCTGTCAGGTCAAGCCCCGTGAGCCCAGCAAGCAGGCGATCACATTAAAGGGCACCGGAACCGGCACCGGGCCAGGGGATAGGTCGGGGCAGCCTGTCTTGCCGTGCCCAGACTCTACCACCTTACAGAGATGGGATAGCGGTGGGGGCGGGCACCTTCGACTTTCTATCGGAGGGCGGCTGCCCGACCCAGAGGCATGAAGCAAGACGTGCCTCTTACTGAAAGGCGTATCAGCTCAAGCAGGCGTGGGCGTGCCATCGTTGAACATCGCGGGCGTTGACAGGCGTGCCGTTGGCTCTAGCTTGATGAAGGCTCAGACGC
>JAUYEF010000352.1 GCA_030691635.1 Bacillota bacterium | reverse complement strand
TTCGTGGCCGCGTTCATCATCGTCGCCCAGTACTATGTGGACATTCCGGCCTGGAAAACTCTCGGGGCCGAATTGCTTCGCTGGAATGTTATTCTAGCCGCTTTCGCATTGGCTCTGGGCATCGGCGGCATTGTGCGGCTGCACTGGGGGCGAATATCGCGGCGCGATCCCAGTGCCCCTTACAGCATCATCTGTCTCCTCTCGCTGGCTGTATTCCTGGTCGTAGGTTTTGCCCAGACAACCCGCGGCAAGACTTATCAATGGCTGTGGGACTACATCCTGCTGCCGGTGCAGGCCACGTCATATGCCACAACGTTCTTTTTCATCACCTCTGCGGCATACCGGGCTTTTCGGATTAAGAACACCTATGCGGTCGTGCTGATGGTTTCGGCGATCCTGATGATGCTGCGCGTAGGCTTTTTCGCCGAAATGCTGCCCTTTACGCCTACAGTGGCTGCCTGGGTTTGGGACATACCCACCACCGCCGGTATGCGCGCCGTAATGATCGGCGCCTCACTCTCCCTGGTAGGCAACTCGTTCCGAGTCATTACTGGACTCGAGCGCGGCCACCTGGGCGGCGGCGAGTAGAGGAGGTGTGCAGCGTTGTTTGAGAAGCTCAATAACCTCGATGTTCGAATCCTGTATGTGCTTATGGTCATTGCGGCCACCTTTCCTCTCCTGAGGCCCATCGGTCTGCCTCTGCCCATCTCGGCGCAGGTGAAGGCGTCTTACAGCGCAATCGAAACCAATATCAAGCAAAACGATCTGGTCTTTATCGGGGTTGACTTCGAGCCGACTCAGGAGGCTGAACTCTGGCCGCAACTGCTCTCCGTCGGGCGTCACGTGGCCAGCAAGGGCGCGCGGATAGTGCTCATAAACATGATCGCGGGCGGTTTCCGGTATGAAGAGCGGTTCGAGGAAGTGCTGATAACGCAATTCAATATGAAATACGGCACAAACCTGTTGGCCCTGCCCTTCTCGGCCGGACGGGAGGCCGCCTTCCAGTCCATAGTCGCGGACTTCAAGGGGCTATATAGGGTGGACCTCCATGGCAAGCCTCTGACTGATTTCCCGTTGTGGAACGAAATCAAGAGCGCAAAGGACTTCAAGATGTACGTCCAGATCGCTGACGCCCCGGACTGGTGGTTGAGGCCGATGAGCCAGGTGAAGGGGCTCCTGCTGTGGAACGGCACCGTTGCCAGCGGCGCTTCAACCATGGCTCCACTATACCAATCAGGCCAGATGTGCGGCTTCATCATTGGCATGTCCGGTGGGGCCGAATACGAAGTGCTGACTAAGAGGCCCGGTCCGGCCGCTGCTGCCATGGACGCTCAATCAATGGGACACGCGTTGATTATCCTATTCGTGATCCTTGGCAACGTCGGCTACCAAATGGCCAGGCGCAAAGAAGCCGAAGCCAGGAAAGCCAGATAGGGGGTGACTTGCAGTGAGTGTCACAATAGGCACCTGGATAGGCGCGTTCTTGACAATCGGTCTATTCAGCTGGATGTATAAGGAAAACGCCTGGTTCCGGATCGTGGAAAACATCTTCGTCGGGGCCTCTCTGGGCCACCTCGCTGTCACAGGCTACCAGAACATCATGGACATTGCATGGAAGCCGGCCATGACAGGCAAGTACATTATGTGGCTACCGCTTATCGGGGGATTCATGCTCTTCTCCCGCTGGTTCAAGAAGTATACGTGGATAAGCCGCGTACCGATGGGCTTCCTCGTGGGCACCACCGCCGCCGTCGTCATGAACGGCGCCATAAAGGCCCAGCTGATCGAACAGGCCGCCGCTACAATGATGAAGTTAAACTCGATAAACAACATCATTTTCGTGGTCCTGACCCTTGCGGCCACTACGTACTTCCTGTTTACGCTGCAGTCCAAACAGACTGGCCCAATTCTCGACCTGGGCAAATACGCTATGATGATCGCGTTCGGCGCGACCTTCGGTCAAACAGTAATGTCCCGTATCTCGCTATTCACTGGCCGTATGCAGTTCCTGCTGTTCCAGTGGCTCAAGCTGACGCCGGGCGGCGGCTAAATCTCCGGAAGGCTAAGAAGAGGGGGGCTTGCTGCCTCCCTCTTCTTCTGAGACTATATTTCGCCCCACCAAGGAGGTTCGGTTGTTGCGTAAGGTTACTTCTCCACAACAGCACTTCGGTTTCGAGATGGGCGCCGAGCGCAAGTTGGCGCGATGGCGGCCTATCGCGTCAGCGTGTCAGCAGATCGAGAAGCAGCCGGCGGAACACACGGCCTGCTTCAACCCGCGAGGCCACATCTAGCCGGATGATGCGCGTATCTCGTCTGGTCCGCACCTCGTCCAGAAAAGGGTTCGACTCGTCTTTGAGCACTCCGACGACAGGCTTAGGGGCATCGAGCGCGGCGAACACGCATCGCACGAACTCCGGGACGTCGCACTCGAAACGGCCTAATTCGTCCATCACGATGACATCAGCGCTGTCCAGGGCTGCCTGCACCGACGGTACCCCGATTTCGAGGAAGGCTCCGCGGTCAACCATGACACAACGCCCGTTCGCACCGTCATACCGGACGCTGAGCATCCTTGCACGCCTGCCCGTCGCGAGGTCAATCATATCCGTCCCGTCCAGCGATGCGTGCCGGTAGCACCTCTTGACGCAAAAGCCCCCGATCCGCGCTCCGGCATCCCTCAACGCCCGGAACAGCAGGGTAGTCTTCCCCGCCTCTGGACGCCCGGTGAGAAACAGGTTTGACCAGCGAAGGCAGGCGGCCCCGGACATCATACCACCTCCTCAAGAGACTGGCTCGGCAACCGGGCAGAGGCGACGCCCGGTATCACTCTGTCTCCTCCGCCGCGGCAGGCCTCCTTGCCCGGAAGACCAGTTTCAGTATCTCTGAGAAGGGAATAATGGAAGCCGCGGCGAGCAGCACGTATGCCCAGTCACGCGACGAGAGCGGCACAAGTCCGAACACCCCAGCCAGCGGTGTGGCCACCAGGACGGCCTGAAGCAGCACAACGACCGCGGACGCCCAGTTCACGGGCGCGCTCGTAAAGAAACCCATCTTGAGCAGCGACTGCGTGTTGGACCGGGCGTCGCTCGCGTGGAACAGCTGGGCGAACACAAGAGTGCTGAAGCATACAGTCCTGGCGTAGGCGGCGCCCGCCACAGAGCTGAGGGCCAGCACGTAACTCCCAAGCCCTAGCGCGCTCATCCAGAGTCCCTCCAGGCAGATACGCCATAGCATCTCAGGAGGTATGATACTGCGCCTGGGGTCCGGCGGACCGGTCTGGAGCACGTCCTTTTCCGGTCTCTCCATCCCCAGCGCGATCGCGGGCAGCGAGTCCGTCACAAGGTTCATCCATAGTATCTGGGCGGCCGACAGCGGCGTGCCCAGCCCGGCCACGATCGAACCGATGACGGTGACCATCTCGCTCAGGTTACAGGAGAGAAGGAAGCGAAGCGACTTCTCGATGTTTGAGTAGATGGTGCGGCCTTCCTCGATGGCGGCCACGATGGTGGCGAAGTTGTCATCGGCCAGCACCATATCCGCTGCTTCTTTTGCCACATCCGTGCCCTTGATGCCCATGGCCACCCCGATGTCGGCGAGGTTGAGAGCCGGGGCATCGTTGACTCCGTCTCCTGTCATGGCCACGACTTCGCCGTTGCTCCTGAGGGCCTGGACGATCCGCGACTTGTGCTCGGGCGATACCTGGGCGTAGACGCTGGTGTGGGCCGCAATCTTCGCCAGGACATCATCGTCTGCCGCTTCGATCTCCTTACCCGTCACGGCGATGGAATCAGCGCCGGCGATACCGACCTCGCGCGCGATCGCTAAGGCCGTCGCAGCCTGGTCGCCTGTTATCATCACGGGCCGCACCCCTGCACGCTTGGCAAGTCTCACAGCGTGCTTCACCTCAGGCCTCGCTGGATCGATCATGCCCCAGAACCCGAGGAAGCACAGCCCGATTTCCGCTTCCTGGCGAGCACGGAGCGAGTCGTCGCCGTGCTCGCGAAAAGCTACGGCCAGCACGCGCAGAGCACGGGACGCCATCCCGGATGCCACACTCGCCAGCCGGCCGCGTCCGGCTTCATCCAGAGGCCGTATCCCGTCCCCGGTCATCACCGACGCACAATCCCTGAGCACCACATGCGGCGCTCCCTTGGTGAAACTGACAAAGCCCGTGACGGTCTCGCCAGGCCGGTGCATCTCGTGGACAGTCGTCATCATCTTACGGTCGGAATCAAACGGGATCTCGTCGACCCTGGGGTAGGCGCTCTCGGCCTGCTGCCGCTGGATGCCGGTCTTCGCCGCCACGACAACGAGCGCGCCCTCAGTCGGGTCCCCCAGGATGGTCCAGCCTGCCTCGGACTGCTGGAGCACAGCGTCACTGGCGAGCACGCCTGCCAGGAGCAGCGCAGGAAGGCCTCCGTGACTGGCCCAGTCGGGCGGGCTCCCGGCCAGCAGCCCGAGAGGCGTCTGGACGGCCTCGTCGCCGGAAGCGGTTATACTGCCGCTGGGTTCGTACCCGGCGCCTTTGACGGAGTACTGCCGGCCCCCTGAGTAGACCTCAGTGACGCTCATTTCGTTGCGCGTGATGGTGCCTGTCTTATCCGAGCAGATAACTGTGACAGAGCCAAGCGTCTCTACGGACGCGAGTTTGCGGATGATGGCGTTACGTTTGCTCATCCTGCGGGTCCCAAGCGCCAGCACCACCGTCACAACGGCGGGTAGGCCCTCCGGTATGGCCGCCACTCCAAGGCTGACAGAGGCGAGCAGCATCTGGAGCCCGGGCTCCCCTCGCCATATGCCGATAGCGAAAGTCAAGCTCATGAGCGCGAGCCCGGCAACCACCATGCCACGCCCGGCCTGCGCCAGCTTCTTCTTCAGGGGCGGCTCGTCGCGGGGAGATTGCGCGAGCTGTTCGGCGAGGTGGCCGACACGAGTCTCCATGCCGGTTTCCGTCACGGTGGCGGTCGCCCTGCCATAGACGACGGTCGTGGACGCGAAAAGCGCGTCGCCGGTGCCTTTGTCTACGGGAACGGATTCGCCGGTCATGATGGATTCGTCGGCGCGGAGGTTTGCGGAGGTCCTGACCTGGAGGTCCGCCGGCACTTTGTCCCCCGTTTCCAGGGACACCAGGTCGCCCGGCACAAGTTCGCGGGCCGGCAACGGTGCCCAGACTCCGTCGCGGCTGACCTTGGCAAGCGGGGCCGCCATCTGCTTGAGGGCCTCCAGGGCCTTCTCGGCCCGGAACTCCTGCACGACCCCTATGACTGCGTTCACAAGGATTATGGCAAGGATGGCCAGCGTGTCGATCAGCTCATGAGCGACTGCCGATATGACTGCGGCGCCGATGAGCAACAGCACGAGCACATCCTTGAACTGCTGGGCGAACATGCCCAGCACGCCGGGACCGGGCTCCTTTCTCAGTTCGTTGGGACCGAACTGCCGGAGCCGCTCCCGGGCTTGCTCGGTGGAAAGGCCGTGCAACCCGGCTACACCTCTCTACCATGCGCTTATGCTTCTGCGAACGGACTGGTCTTGTCTGGACTCAGACTAGTCTCTCCGGGCCGCACCCCTGGCATGTCGCTCCTCATTTCAGCCGTGGGTCGAGCGAGTCGCGCAGGCCGTCCCCGAGAAAGTTGAAAGCCAGCACTGTAAACATGATAGCCAGTCCTGGATTTGGAGCGTTTCTGCTTCGGAACACGCTTTCCCTTCCAGTGCATGTGGTATCGCGGCGGATCCGCGGGCCGCAGCGCGCACCGGAAGGATTAGCGCAGTCACCTGTCATATTCCAGTGGGTGCGAGGTATTCGAGCCTGAAAGGAGTGCACGGACATGGCAAGGGTCACTTCTCCCGAAGAGTTCTTTGGCTATAAGCTTGGCAGCGACCAGAAGATCGCGCGATGGGACAAAATCGTAGAGTATTTCCAGAAGCTCGGATCGGAGTCCGACCGCATCAAGGTCATCGACATGGGCGCGACCACGGACGGGAACCCCTTCCTCCTGACCATCATCTCCAGCCCCAGCAACCTGGCGGATCTCGAGCGCTACAGGCAGATCAACCTCAAGATCGCCGACCCAAGGGGCCTCGAAGAGCAGCAGGTGAAGGCGCTGGTCAAAGAAGGCAAGGCGGTCATCTGCCAGAGCATGAGCCTGCACGCATCGGAAATCGGCGGAGCGCAGATGGCGCCTGAACTGGCCTACGACCTGCTCTCCTGCGACTGTGCCGAGACCATGAACATCCTCGAAAACGTCATCTTCCTGATGGTACCGTCGTTCAACCCGGACGGCCTGATCATGGTGGCCGACTGGTACAACAAGCACATCGGCACGGAATATGAGGGCGCGTCTCTGCCGTGGCTGTACCACAAGTACACCGGGCACGACAACAACCGAGACGCGTTCGCCCAGAACATCCCCGAGTCGCAGTATATGGGCAGGATCCTCTTCACGGAATGGAAGCCGCAGGCATACCAGGACCACCACCATATGGGCAGTTACGGGCCCCGCCTCTTCGTCTCGCCGTACAGCGACCCGATCAGGCCAAACGCGGACCCGCTCGTGTGGAGGGAGCTCTCCTGGTACGGAGCTCACATGGCGTACGTGCTGGAGCAGGAGGGCAAGACAGGCATCGTGAACGCCGCCCAGTTCGGCGGCTGGGGCCACCTCGGCTTCCACTGGATCACTCCTTTCCACAATATCGCTGGGATGCTGACGGAGTCCGCGAGCGCCAAGCTCGCCACTCCTATGTACATCCACCCGCACCAGCTGGAGGGCGCCAGCAAGAAGACAATGCCCAAGTACGAAGCCCAGACAAACTTCCCGCACCCCTGGCCCGGTGGCTGGTGGCGGCTCCGGGATATCGTGGAGCAGCAGAAGATCGCTTCCTGGGCGCTGCTCGACATCGCCGCAAGGTACAGGGAAACAGTGCTCTGGAACGCCTATACCAAGGCCAAGCGCCAGACCGAGGCGGGCGCTGCCGGCAAGCCGTTTGCGTACGTCATCTCGCCTGTGCAGCACGACCCGCTGACTATGGCCAAGCTGGTCGACATTCTTCTCAAGCAGGGCATCGAGGTTAAGATCGCTAAGCGGCAATTCGACATCGCCGGCAAGACCTATCCTGTCGGGACATATGTTGTCTTCATGGCGCAACCGAAGATGGGCCTTATCAAGACGCTGCTCGGCCGCACATTCTACCCCGATAGCTACTGGACTCGCAACCCGGACGGGTCGCCGATAATGTACGACATGGCATCGGACACACCGGCAGAGTACATGGGTGTTGAGGTCGAGCCGGTGGACCGCAGCTTCTCTGGCGACTTCGCCCTGGTGGACTGCGCGTGCCCTGCTCCGTGCCAGGTGACGGACGCCAGGGCCGGCTATGTGCTTGACGGGCGTACGAACGACTCATTCAAAGTGGTGAACTCGCTCCTGTGCAAGGGCGCCACCGTCTGGCGGCTTGATGAGCCCGTGACGGTGGGCTGCGGGTTGCTGCCTCAGGGCGCCTTCTTCGTGGAGGCGTTCCTAGGCATTGAGGGTGTCGCGCGAAGCCTCTCGGCGGATGCCGGTGTGAACTTCTGCAGTGTGCAGAGCGCTCCGCTGGGGAAGAAGCGCCCGGTCAAGCACCTGCGTGTCGGGATGTACCAGCGTTACTGGGGCGGCAATATGGACGAGGGATGGACGCGGCTCCTCTTCGACAGGTGGGGATTCCCATATAGCACCATCATGGATGCCGACCTAAGGGAAGGCAACCTCAAAGACAAGATCGACGTGCTGGTGCTGCCCAGCGACCGCAAGGAGCTGATGGTCGACATCACCAAGATCGACCCGAAGCACCCGGAATACCGGATGCTGAGCAGGTACGTCGGCACGGACTTCCCGCCCGAGTACAAGAGCGGTTTCGGCGAGGAAGGCACGAAGAAGATCAAGGAATTCGTCGAGGCCGGCGGGCGGCTGGTGGCGCTAGATCATGCGTCTGGCTTTGCGATCGACGCGCTGGGCCTTAAGGTAAGGAACGTCGTCGAGGGCCTGGACTTCCGGTCGTTCTGGTGTCACGGCTCGACGCTCCATGTGAAGGTGGACAACACGCACCCTCTGGCCTACGGCATGCCGGACGAGGCGCTGGCGTTCTACCTTGACAGCCCAACGTTCGAAATCGTCGAGGCGTTCAACGCTGACCGGTACCGGATAATCGCGGACTACCCGGCAAATGACCTGCTCCAGGGCGGTTGGCTGATCGGTGAGGAGAAGATAGCGGGTCTTGCCGCGATGCTCTCGGTGAAGGTCGGCAAGGGCGAGGCCGTGCTTATTGGGTTCAGGACTCAGCACAGGGCGCAGACCCACGGGACGTTCAAGTTACTGTTCAACTGCCTGTATTAGGTATGTGTGCCCGCACCCCGCCAGCTGCTGCGGCGGGGTGCGGGCTCCCGGCGGGCGCCAGGTGTCTGCGACGCTGGGCACAGGTGCAGCGTAAAATATGTGCCCAAGGCACAGTGGGCACGGCTTGGGGTGCCCACGGCACTGCGGGTGGAACCACTGTGCCTCGGGCACGGTAGCCGCCGAAAGGCACTTGAAGAAGCTGGTTCTGCCTGAAGGCTGTGATGGGTGGTGCAGGCGAAGACATGTCACCGGTGAACGACTTTCCCTGGCGTGACTGCCTAACGGCCGTCGGTGAAGCCGTGGAGCAGGGCCTACACGTCATCGACCGGGACGGAGTGACCGTCGTCTGCAACCGCAAAGCCGCCCAGCTGGACGGTATGGAGGTGCAGGAGGTCTTTGGCCGGAAGCTCCTGGACGTCTACCCTTCACTCACAGCCGACACAAGCAGGCTCTTGACCGCTGTACGCACGGGCAAGCCTATCGCATCGAGCCAGCAGACTTATGTGAACTACAAGGGCCGCACGGTCACGGTGCTGAACTCCACGTACCCCCTGTTGTACAAAGGTGAGGTCGCCGGCGCTTTTGAACTCATGACGGACGTCACGCCGCTTGCCCAGGCAACTGACAGGTACGTGTCTCTGGCGCAAGCGCAGGTGAGTGACCAGACCGGTGCCGGAAATCCGGCAGACTCCTTCTACAGCTTCGACGACATCATCACGAGAAGCCCGAAGGTGCTCAAGGCCATCAACCTTGCGCGCAGGGCAGCTTCTCGGGACTGCCCTGTCTTTGTGTATGGCGAGACAGGCACCGGAAAAGAACTGATCGTCCAGGCCATCCACCGCGCGAGCGGTAGAGCCGGCCTGCTCGTCGAGCAGAACTGTGCGGCCCTGCCGGAGACGCTGCTCGAGAGCACACTGTTTGGAGTGGTGCTGGGCTCCTTCACTGGGGCCAGAGACCGCCCGGGCCTCCTCGAGCTGGCGAGGAACGGGACCCTCCACCTAGATGAGCTGAGTTCCATGCCCAGTGACTTGCAGAGCAAACTTCTGCGGGTTATGCAGGACAGCTACGTCCGGCGCGTCGGCGACACGAAGAAGAGGCCGACCACGTTCCGGGTCGTCGCTTCGTGCAACGCGGACCCGTTCAAGGCGATAGAATCCGGGGAGTTGCGCCGTGACCTGTTCTACAGGCTCAGCACGGTGCTCATCGACTTGGTCCCCCTGAGGGAGAGAGATGGCGATTTGCGCCTGCTGACAGGCCATTTCCTGGACAGGATCAACAGGCGTTCCGCTTCGCGGGCCCTCGATCTGTCGCCCGAAGTGTGGGATCTGTTCGAGTCGTACTCATGGCCCGGCAACGTGAGGGAACTCGAGCACATACTGGAGCATGCGGCCATGGCTGCCACGGGCGATGTTATTACCCTGGACTCTCTCCCTGAATACCTTGCCCGGGCTCATCCCAGGAGCCTTCAAGAGCCGGCCGGGCCGGTCGCCAAAGCACAGACGTCTCTCCAGGCCGCGTTAGAGCGCTTCGAGCGAGGCTTGATTGAAGAGACACTAGAATCCTGTGGATGGAACACCTCCGAGGCAGCGCGGAGGCTGGGTGTTCCCCGCCAGACCCTGCAGTACCGGATGGCCAGGCTCGGGATCAGGCGAGCGACCGGCGAGTAGGCCTCGGCGGCGTTGCCGACGCTGACAGTAGCAGCCCCACCGGCGCCGCGGTCCCTCTAGTGTCCTGCCGCCAGCTTCGCCGGATTTTCGGCACCGCGTGCCCAACGTCCCTGCCTAAACCCCGGTGCCCCGCATCCATGACTGGCCCAGCCTGCCGCTTGTGGGTGAGCGAGCAGTCCCGCGGCGGGTGCCGGTGCCTGCCGGATTCCCGGCAGGCACCGGGTCCGCGAGTGGTGGGCGGCAGCGCGAGGACAGTGTCCGGCCGTTTGTCTGCGAAGGACTCCTGCCAAAATCCAGACTGCGCGCTCTGTGCGCCCCCACCCGCAAGGCCATTTCAACTGGGCATTTGGCGCAAACGGCGCGCCTGACATCGCGTGTTCGGACTGTCTCTTGCCTCCAGACCAATTGCCCCGGCCGTCCATCCCGGCGCCTCCGGCCTGGCACGGTTCTTGCTGTAGAATAAGATGAAACCAAATACGGGGAGGAGTTGGTATGCTGAAGTACGCAAAAATGGTGACCGCCGTGCCGGGGCCCAAGTCGAAGCAGGTGCTGGAGAGAGCGGACCGTCACGTGGCATCGGCGTTTAAGGTGCTGGCGCCTGTCGTTATCGATCACGGGGAAGGCGCCCTTGTCACGGACATCGATGGCAACACCTATATCGATTTCACCGGAGGCATCGGCACGCTCAACGTGGGACACCACCACCCGCAGGTTACCGCAGCTCTGCACGAGCAGATCGACCGCTTCCTGCACACGGATTTCACTGTAATACCCTACGAGTCGCTCGTGGAGCTGGCCGAGAAGCTCGGCAAGAAGGTGCCGGTCGAGCACCCGGTCAAGTGCGCGTTCTTCAACTCAGGCGCGGAAGCGGTTGAGAACGCGGTCAAGATCGCCAAGGTTTACTCGGGCAAGAGCGCCATGATCGCGTTCGAGGGCGCCTTCCACGGTAGAACTCTCATGGCCATGTCGTTGACCAGCAAATCGAAGCCTTACAAGCAGGGATTCGGGCCTTTCGCCCCCGAGGTGTACAGAGTACCCTACGCGTACTGCTACCGCTGCCCGTTGAAGGCACACTATCCTGAGTGCGGCATCGGGTGCGCCGACCTCCTGCAGAGGGCCTTTGACCTGTTCATTCCGCCGGAGGACACGGCGGCGGTGATCATTGAGGCGATCCAGGGCGAAGGCGGCTTCGTGGTGCCGCCGGTGGAGTACATTGCCAGGATAGCTGAGATCTGCAAGAAAAACGGCGTGCTGCTGATCGCGGACGAAATCCAGACCGGCTTCGGCCGGACCGGCAGGATGTTCGCCGTTGAGCACTCGAACGTGAAGCCCGACCTTGTCACGATGGCCAAGTCCATCGCGGCCGGCATTCCGTTGTCCGCAGTCGCCGGGCGCGCGGAAGTCATGGACGGCCCAGGCGACGGCCGCATCGGCGGGACGTATGTCGGGAACCCGGTCGGCTGCGTGGCTGCGCTTCAGGTGCTGGACATCATGGAGAAGGAGAACCTGCCGGCCAAGGCAGACCGGCTTGGCGCCAAGATGCTGGGCCGGCTGAACTTGATGAAGGCGAAGCACCCGCTCATCGGCGATGCTCGGGGCAGGGGCCTGATGGTCGCAATCGAGCTGGTCAGGGACCAGAAGACCAAAGAGCCCGCGGCGAAGGAAGCCTCGATGGTCCTGAAGCACTGCATGCAGAAGGGCGTCATCCCCCTGAAATGCGGCCTTCACGGCAACGTCGTCAGGATGCTCGCATCGCTCGTCATCACAGACGACCAGATGAACGAAGGCCTTGACCTGCTCGAGCAGGCCATTGGCGAAGTGGAGAAGGAGATGGGCATAAAGGCGTAGGGCCAAGGACAAGGGCCGTTGACGATTGAGGACCCGCCGGCGCGTCCGTGCGGGTCCTCTGTTACTGTTCACATCCTCATCAAGGTCCAGTACCCCCTGGTCACACAGGCGCAGCACGGACGATATGCGGCGAGAGCAGGTTAACAGCGTTAGGCGCAGAAAGACAGTGGAAAACGAGCCGGCGGGCACAGGTAATTCCACCGGCCGGAGAGGATGGTAGAAATGGTTGAGAAAGCCCTCAACTACGCGAAGCAGCACGAAGAACAGTTCCTTGAGGACCTGCGGTATCTTGTTCGCCAGCCTTCCATAGCGGCACAGGACAAAGGCGTCAAAGAGACTGCCGAGATGGTCAAGAAGATGATGGAGGATGTCGGGGTGCAGGCTGATATCGTGCCCGTTGAAGGCGGGCAGCCCGTCGTCTACGGCCACCTCGATGCCGGCCGGTCCCGGACCCTGTTGTTCTACGACCACTACGATGTGCAGCCGCCCGAGCCCCTTGATGAGTGGTCCCACCCACCCTTCGGCGGCGAGGTACATGATGGCTCGCTTTACGCCCGCGGCGTCTCGGACAACAAAGGGAACATCGTGGCGCGGCTCAAGGCCATCGAGGCCTTCATCAAGACCGCGGGCACGGTCCCGGTCAACATCAAGTTCGTCATCGAAGGCGAGGAAGAGATCGGGAGCGTGAATTTCCACAAGTTCGTGGAGGCAGAACGAGCCAGGCTGGCGTCCGACGCGGTCATCTGGGAGTCCGGCTCGCGGGACGTGTCCGGGCGCCCGACGATAACCTTCGGCAACAAGGGCATCTGCTACATCCAGCTCGACTGCAGGGGCGCAAACCAGGACCTCCACTCCAGCCGCGCAGCGATTGTCGAAAACCCGGCCTGGCGGCTGGTGCAGGCGCTAGCAACCATGAAGGACCTTGAGACCGACAGGTGCCTGGTAGGAGGATTCTACGATGACGTGCTCCCCCCGACCGCCAGGGAAATCGAGATGATGGAGAAAAACCCGGTGGACGAGAAAGAGACGCTGGCGCAGCTGGGGCTCAGGGGGTTTCTACTTGAGCTCACCGGCATCGAGCTGTCGAAGAAACTTCTTTACCAGCCGACCTGCACCATCTGCGGCCTGTGGTCCGGTTACACCGGCCAGGGCACCAAGACCGTGATGCCCAAAGAGGCGCATGCCAAGATCGACCACCGGCTTGTACCCAACCAGACAGCGTTGGACATCTTCGAGAAGGTAAAGCGCCACCTGGCCAAGCACGGTTTCGCGGACATCCAGATCCAGCTTCTGTCACATGAAGACCCAGGCCAGAGCTCGCTGGACGCGCCCATAGTGCCTGTCATACTGGAGACTGCACGCACGACCTACGGGGTCGAGCCTGTGGTGAACCCGCGCTCGGCGGGGAGCGGGCCTATGTACCTGTTCAACCGCCTGCTCGGGATCGCCACCATATCCGGAGTCGGGGTCGGCTACTACAAGTCCGGCGCGCACGCCCCGGACGAGCACATACGGCTTGAGGATTATCACAAAGGGATTGAGCACGTGATCCGGATCATGGCCGAGTTCGGCAAGGCGTAAGCGGGAGGCGAGATGCGTGGCAGAGAGGGTGGAAATGCGGTTCGACAGGTACTACATGTTCGACGAGATGACAGAGGCCATGCGCGGGCTTGAGCGCGCATGGCGAAGCTCTATTCCGCAGGAAAGAGTTACGAGGGCCGAGACCTCTGGGTGCTCGAGATAACCAACCACGCCCTGGGGCCGGCGCACGAGAAGCCTGGCTTCTACATCGACGGCAACACACACGGCGGCGAAGTCGCCGGCTCGATGATCGCCCTGTTCACGGCGCACTACCTGCTATCCAGCTGCGGCCTTGACAAGGAAGCCACGGCGTCGCTCGACTCCCGGGTCTGGTACATCCTCCCGAGAGTCAACCCCGACGGGGCCGAAGCCTATCTCACGAGTTCCCACGCCGGGTCCGGCACGCGGCGACCGTATCCTCATGCGGAACAACAAGATGGGCTTCACCACGAAGACGTGAACGGCGACGGCATGATCTGCCAGATGCGTGTGGAGGACCCAAACGGAGAATGGAAGGTCTCTTCAAAGGACCCACGCATGATGGCCAGGCGCGGTCCCGCAGACTCGGTGGGCCCGTTCTATCACCTTTACCCTGAAGGGTACATCAAGAACTTCAACGGGCGCGAGGTGAAAATGGCCCCACCCCTGTACGGCATAAACCTGAACCGCAACTATCCTTCCAACTGGGCGATGGAGTACACGCAGAGTGGCTCCGGGGCGTACCCGACCTCTGAACCCGAGGCCAGGGCCGTGATCGATTTCCTGCTGGCACACCCGAACATCGCAGGGGCGCAGTCATACCACACGCATAGTGGGGTGATCCTCCGGCCGGGTTGCACGGTTCCGGACTCCCAGATCCCGCCCAAGGACATGGCGGCTTTCAAGGCGATTGGCGAGATGGGCACGAAGGTGACCGGCTACCCCGTCCGCTCTGTCTACCATGGTTTCACGGCCGAACAGAGCGAACCCCGCCACGGGGTGTTGATAGACTGGATCCACCAGATGTACGGCGCACTCGGCTACACCACAGAGGTGTGGGACATCGCCACAGTGACAGGCATCGACAAGGACGAGTACCTGAAGCGCATGTGGGAGCGGCCAGAGGAGTTCGAGCTCAAGATGCTCAAGTGGAACGACGAGCACCTAGGCGGCGAGGGGTTCCTCCGCTGGACGCCGTTCGAACACCCGCAGCTCGGCAGGGTGGAGATCGGAGGCTGGAAGACGAAGTTCGTGCGGCAGAACCCTCCCGTGCACATGTTGGAAGACGAATGCCGCAAGAACTGCCTCTTCACAGTCAAGCACTGCCTGGCGTCGCCCCTGGTGAGGATCGGCGACGTTGCGGTGGAGGCGCTCGCCGCAGGCGTGTATAAGGTGACGGTGACCGCGGAAAACAGGGGCTTCTTGCCGACCAACATCACGGAGCAGGCGCTGAAAGTCCGCGCGGCACGGCCTGTGGAGTTGCATGCTGCCCTCCCGGACGGTGCGACATTCGTCACCGGAGAGGCGACGACCGTGCTCGGGCACATCGAAGGGCTCGCGAGCTACGCGAGCGGGTACTTCATGGGCACTCCTGCACGGACGCAGGTGTTCATCGACTTCGTGGTCAAGGCGAGGCCCGGGAGCGCGATCGCGTTCAGACTTTCGTCTCAGAAGGGCGGAACAGACAGGAAGACCGTGGTTCTGCCGTAGCCGGATACTCCTATGGGCGCGAGAGCGCGCGATGGATATCTTCCATGACGCCCATGGCGTCTTGATATCCTGTGTCCATCCTCCAACGCACGTTCTCTGGTGTGAAATCGAGGATGCCATCGAGCACCCGTCCCAGGCTTTCGCTGGGGATCACGTCGATGATCCGGGTGCCCCAGTGCCTGCCTTGGGTCTTCGGGGGTTGCTCAAGGTGCACGGATATGATGACGTCACAGCCCTCTTCATGGGCAGGGCGCACGGGCGCGTTGTCGACGACCCCGCCGTCGCAGTACGTTCGCCCGTCGATGCTCACGTGCTCGAACACCAGCGGGATGGCGCAGGTGGCCAGCAGTATCTTGAGGATCCCAGGCCCGGGTCTGCCGTTCAGCCGGAAGTATTCCGGCTGCCCGGTGGGCGGCCAGATGCAGCAGCAGGTGGCGAACGCCTGCCGCGCGCTCTGCGACACGACATCCATCTTGATGTACCTGGAGACAGTCTGTTCGATGCCTTTGCTCGAGAAGACAGAACGCCTCAAGGGCATGCGGAACGCCGCACGCACCACCGACGGCAGCTCAGCGAAGCTCGGCCGGGTGGAGAGGTCCAGATTGTCCAGCCCAAGCACCTGTGAGGGCGATATGTTGAGCCACGCCTCTTCCGCGGCGTCGCAATCGCCCTGCAGGAACATCAGGCCGTTCAACGCGCCGATGGAAACGCCGGACACAACCTGCACCTCACGGTCTATGCCCGCCTCGCGCAGGGCTTTCCACACCCCTATCTGGTACGATCCCCTTCCACCACCGCCGCCCAGCACAAGACCGAGCTTATGCACGCCATCACCGTCCTCCCCGTCACCGTCCTACCCATATATCATTTCGCTTTCAGCACGCTTTCTCCCGCCCTTATCGGGGGAGGGCCAAGCGCATACCCAAGGCAGGCCCCGCCTTGAAAAGGTGCCTGGCCAGGCGCGTTGACTGCAATAGGCACATGTGTAACATGCTTCTTGTAGCGGCAAGGTCGCTGCGCCTATGTTAACATTAGTGGGTAGTCTCCGGAGCCTGCGGGCCCAGGCACGAAAAAGAGGGGGCCTGTTGAACATTCTTTTCGTCTGCACGGCGAATTCGGTACGCAGCCAGATGGCAGAGGGCCTCGCCAGGGTCATGCGGCGCTTTGACGGCGTCATGAGCGCAGGCACCGAGCCCACCACGGTCAACCCGCTGGCGGTTGAAGCCATGCGGGAGATCGGCATAGACATATCGGCGCAGAGGTCCAAGCCTCTCACTCCTGAGCTGCTGGCCTGGGCCGATGTGTTGATCACGCTATGCGGAGACGCAAGAGACAGGTGCCCTCTCCTGCCGCCAGGCAAAAGGCATCTGCACTGGGGCATTGACGATCCGGCTGCAGTGACCGGCAGCCGGGCTGACAGGCTGGATGCGTTTCGCAGAACACGGGACACGATCCGCAAGAGGCTTGATGAGGAAAGCACATCGGTCTAACTGGAACGGTCCTCCCGGCAGTCAGATGCGGCCGATCCGGGCCGGCCGGACGCTGCCTCGGATGCTATTTCACCTTGCTCACGTCCACGGAATGAGCCTCGATGTACTTTAGCTGGTCGGCTGACAGCTTGCCTGCCTGCTTGAGAATCTCGACAGCAGGGGCTGGAACATAGGTGTCTCCGGTCAGGTCGTATGGCAGCCCTTTGTACAGCGCAACAAACAGCCTGAGCGATGAGGTGCCGATTTCCTTGTCGAGCGATGCATACCTTGCCTCCAGGTCCTTGGCCTTGAACGCCTTCTGATCAGCGACGCTCTCCGCGCCGAAGGCCTTCGCCAGCACCGGCACGGGTATGCCGAAGTTCTTGCTGACATCGGTGAATGTATAGGAGCCTCGTATGTCCGCAGGGTTGGCCTGGCCGGCGAACTCGCCTTCCTTGATAGTTGCTGGCGTCTTGGTGCTCTCGGTCACCCAGGTGTTCGTGGCCATCGAGACACCAATCCCGCCGAAGACCAGGACCAGAACCATGATGCCCAGGAGAGTTGAGTTGAGCTTCACCCTAGTTGCCCCCCTTTGCCAGAGCTCGACCGTGTTAGACACAGGGCACGCCGGCCACGTCCTGGTTTACCTCACACTCAATCATGACGCAGATGCATGGTATGCAAACAATTCCCTCTTGTGGATATGTGTTTCCGGGAACGTCCATGATTCTACGAAAGACACGTGAGCGCGCTGTGGCGACAATATGTGCGACGTGTTAACTCAGCAGCAGAGGACCTTCCGCTGCCACGCCCGATCCGTGAAGGAAACCCAGCGGCGATGTTGTATATTCACCTATAGACTTCTCTGAAGCCACTGTGCCTCCACGGCAGAAGACCGCTGGCAGATGGCCGTTTTGGACCGGACTGGTTCGCCCGAACCTGAACGGTTGAATGAGGGTCAAGGGGAAACCCGAAGGCCTCCCGCATTTGGAAAAGAGAAGCCTGAGGACGTTTTGATATGCCTCGGGCCATCTCCATTTCGCGGAGATGGCCCTTGAGTTTCACTATCACAGCGTGGGAGGTTCCGGCATGATCGGCGAAGCGAATGCAGCATCAAAGGCGTTGGCCTGCGTCCTCACCCTGGTCGTCGCAATCTCTGTGCTCGCCGGCTGTTCTTCACAACCCCAGAACGCGAACATGATCCTCGCCACCACGACCAGTGTTCAGGATTCAGGGCTGCTCGACGTGCTGGTGCCATTATTCGAGCAGAAGGCGGGCTACAAGGTCAAGACGATCGCCGTTGGATCCGGCGCCGCAATCGCCATGGGCGAGAAGGGCGAAGCAGATGCGCTTCTCGTGCACTCACCCGCGGCCGAGCAAAAGCTTGTGGATGCCAAGATCGTGATGAACTACAAACTCCTGATGCACAACGACTATGTGATCGTCGGACCGGCGAAAGACCCCGCCGCGATCAAGGGCTTAAAAAGCCCGTCAGAGGCCGTTAAGAAAGTGGCCGCCGCAGGAGCCGGTTTCGTGTCCCGCAACGATGAGTCGGGCACTCATACCAAAGAGAAGCAGCTGTGGACGGCAGCGGGCACCACGCCGGACGGGCAGTGGTACATCAGGGCTGGAGCGGGCATGGCTCAGACTCTCATGATCGCGTCTGAGAAGAACGCATACGCACTGAGCGACAGAGCGACCTACCTCGCGCAGAAGAAGAACATCAGCCTCGAAATCCTCGTGGAGGGCGATGCTTCTCTGTTGAACATCTATTACGTGATGCAGGTGAGCCCCGAGAAGTTCCCCAAGGTGAACGCAGCGGGCGGCAAGGCGTTCGTGGACTTCATGGTCTCAGCAGACACACAAAAGAAGATCGGTGAATTCAAAGACAAGAATGGCCAGCTGCTGTTCGTGCCGGATGCGGGCAAGACCGTGGAGCAGATCAGCGGCGGTAAGTAGAGCGCAAGAATCGCGCTGTTGACGCAGAGGTCCTGCCTGAATCTGAGGGCGTAACGATCGAAGGGCTCGAAGAAAGCCGGGAAGAGGGTCGCGTGGTCGGAGCCCTGATCTATCACTCCTCAACGCCGTGGGCCGCCCAGGAAAACAAAAATGGCTGGGGCGGCAGGATTCGAACCTACGAATGCGGGATCCAAAGTCCCGTGCCTTACCGCTTGGCGACGCCCCAAACCTGCGTGGCGCGCCCGGCAGGATTTGAACCTGCGACCTTCAGATCCGAAGTCTGCCGCTCTATCCGGACTGAGCTACGGGCGCATGTATGTTATCAAGAATTGGGGTGGACGATGGGAATTGAACCCACGGCCTCAGGAGCCACAGTCCTGCGCTCTAACCATTTGAGCTACGCCCACCACAAGTGTGTATCCAAAATGGCGCGCCTGGCAGGAATCGAACCTGCGACTCCCTGCTTAGAAGGCAGGTGCTCTATCCCCTGAGCTACAGGCGCCTGGTTTTGAACTATGGAGCGGGTGATGGGAATCGAACCCACACGACTAGCTTGGAAGGCTAGGACTCTGCCATTGAGCTACACCCGCTCGGATTTTGCGCACAGTAATTATAGCATGGTCGGTTTTGCCCGTCAAAGCGCGCAGAACAGGACAAAACCAGCGCCGGCGCGCCCACGATGGGCTTCGTTGGCATCCGCTATTTAGCCGCGTACTATGACGTGCATCGCAGGAGACTATCTCATCGCGTACTCATAGAGTACGTCACAGAAGAACTTCTCGCAATCCGCAAGTCCTGCTATTTTGCCTTTGCCTTCCACGACGTAATACTCGTTTGGCGCGTGCGCGCGGCCGCCGTGGCCGGTACCGGCGGTCGACAACGGCAAATTCAGCGGTTCCCTTGTGAACAAGTACATGGGCGCGCTGCCGCCCGACGTCGGCCAGATGACTGGGTCAACGCCGTAGTCGCGGAAGGTCTTGACGCACGCCTGAACGATGCTGGACTTGTGGCTCGTCCTGGACCACTCATAGCCCGAGAGTTGCCTTATCTCGACGTCGGCGAAGCCGCGAGCGTCTAGGTGCCGCCGCAGCTTCGGGAGCATGCCGGCCGAATTCATGTCGCGAACGAGCCGGATGTCGAACTTGGCGAGCGCTTCGTGCGGCAAGATGGTCTTGCACCCAGGCCCGGTGTACCCCGAGCCCAGCCCGGTGATATTCAAAGTCGGGCTGAACAGGTATTTCTCGATGATCTGCTCTCTGGGCATGTCGTTCATCCAGCGGTTCACCTTATAGATGGACGCCCAGGTCGCGGGGTCGAAGCGTGTGGCCAGTTCCCGCATCAGTTCCTTGTCCTCATCGTCCGGGGGCGCGACATCATCGTAGAAGCCTTCGACCGCCACCGCGTTCCCGTCCTCCGTTGTGAGGCTGGAGACCGCCTTGACAAGATGCCACGCAGGACTGTCCACAATGGCCTTGTTGGAAGAGTGGATGCTGTATTCGGACGGCCCTCTCCCCCACCTTGCCCCGCTCACCCTGAGTTCGAAATCGATGACGCCCTTGTTTCCTAAGAACATGCTGAATTCACCGTTCGGGTCTTGCGAGGCGCCGCAGTTGAGCACGGCGTCCGCCGTCCGGAGGTGTGGCATGACCGCGTCGACCACCTGCTTGAAGTGCGGGCTGCCGAGCTCCTCTTCCCCTTCTGCGACGAACATCACGTTCACCGGCAGCTTGCCGTTGACCGCGATGATCGATTCAAGCGCGTTCAACCAGGCTCTATACGGGCCTTTGCTGTTGATCGCGCCTCGAGCGACGATCGCGCGACCGAGGCCCGGCAGGTCAACCACATTCGCTTCGAACGGTGGTGATATCCAATCCTCGCCGGCCACTGGCATCACATCATACATGCAGTAGTTGACGATGGTCTTTGGCGCACCGACATCATACCAGCCCCAGATGCCCGGGAACCCGGCGGTCGGGACTGTGGCCGCCTCTTTGCAGCCCAGTTCGGCATAGTATGAGCGGAGCAGCGCGGCGCAGTCTTCTATCCCTGTGCCGTCGTCTGAGATGCTGGGCTGGCGGAGAAACTCCTGTATCCTGGCGAGATGCTCATCAAGATGCTCGTCGATATAACGGTGCACGGGGGCAAGCCCTGGAACCATCTGTGATCCTCCTGTTCGACTGCACGCAGGTCGCCTACGATTCTCTGCCGGTGCTCGCAGGCCGCCTGCGCTTTTTCGCTTGTACGGCTGCTTCTATGGCAGGAGTGTGCAGCCCTTCAACAAGAATGTGTGATGGTTACCAGGGGTCAATGCAGTGACTCGGCGCGGCGACTGAGCGCCGGGACTGGGCCCGGGGACTGAGCCCTGGACCGCTACCGCGAGGTGATTGGATTGAGGCTCCAAGACATACGCGACATGGCCCCGCAGGGGCGTGTCAGCACCGGGTTGCTCTTGTGGGACGACGACCGGCTGGTGTTCACCCTTGCTCAGCCCGATTACTGGAGAGTTGTGGGCGGGCATACAGAGATCGACCTCATCGGAATCGGAGGGCGCCTGGAGCCCGGCGAGACTCCTGCTGGTGCAGTATCGCGTGAAGCGCAGGAGGAAGCCGGAGCAGGCGTCTGCATCCTTGACTGCTCCAGGACACTAGTCTCCTGGGAGAACAGCGTAACCGCGCACGTCAAGATGGAAGATGAAGGCCCCAGGCCGGTCCTCATCTGGCAGCGCACGATTCCTACCCGCCACGACGGCAAAGTCGTCGCGCGTCCATACGCTGTCGCGGTGTTCGAGGCTGTCGTGCGGGACACGCCCTATCCGACTGGAGAGAATCCCGGGCTGGTCTGGCTTGCGCCCGACTTGCTCCTGCGGTTGCTCGATGAGCCCATGCCCGTGCATGAGATGCTCGCCCAGAGCGCGGAGTACCGGGGCCAAACCCTGCCGGAACGGAGCGTCCTGGGACTGTCTGGATCGGCGCTTTACCTCGCGCGATTCTGGGATATGCTCGAGCGCTATGGGCCGCTCCGTGAATAGAGATCGAGCCCTGAGGGCGAGTCCAGGGGCAAAAGGATGTGCCCGTTACCAGCGCGAAGAACACATCCAGCAAAGCCAGAGGATTGAACAAATGAAGACTCTTGATCTCATTTTCTTGGGTTTCGGCAATGTGGGCCGGGAAGTCTCACGGCTACTGTGGTCAAACCGCGAAGAGTTCGCCCGGCAGGGCCTTTCCACTCGGGCTGTCGCGATCGTTACGGGCAGGCATGGCACGCTGGTGGACGAAGGCGGCATCGACCTTCTGGCGGCCGCGGCTAATGACCGCTTCCCGGGCCGTCAGAGCGCGCTCGACGTCATCACGTCCGTCAGGGCCGATGTCGTGCTGGAACTGACTACTCTGGACGTGAGGAGCGGGCAACCTGCCATTTCGCACGCGGAGGCGGCGCTCCGGTCGGGCAAGCACGTAGTTTCGGCCAACAAGGGGCCGGTCGCCTGGGCATACCACGAGATCATGGAGATCGCGCAATCAAACGGGCGGATGTTCCTGTTCGAGTCAACGGTCATGGACGGCACGCCGGTCTTCAACCTGGCGCAGCACTGTCTCAGGGGCGCCCGGGTTACGGGCTTTGAAGGCGTGCTGAATAGCACGACCAATTTCGTGCTGGACGAGATCGCCTCCGGCAGCGCCTTTGAAGATGCTGTCGCGGACGCCCAGCGTCGCGGGGTCGCGGAGGCCGATCCGAGCATGGACATCGACGGCTGGGATTCGGCCGCCAAAGTCGCTGCTCTGGCCAATGTGCTCATGGGAGCACGGACGAACCCTCTGGCCGTCTCCAGGGTCGGCATAGGAGGCATCACAAGGCAGGATTTCGCCAGAGCGGCACGTCGAGGTGAAACCATCAAGCTCGTGTGCCGCGCATGGCGCTCGCAGGAAGCGGGGGCGGGCGAGGATCGCCGGCCGGGCGACGTCCGGCCCGGCGAGGCCGACGGCAAGATCCAGATGACTGTGGCGCCCGAGCAGGTGCCGCGCGGCAGCCTCTTGGCGACGGTGCGCGGTACTTCCTCGGTCCTCGTCGTCAAGACCGATCTCATGGGCGACATCGGGATCGTCGAGCAGGACCCATCGCTCTGGCAGACAGCGTATGGGGTCGTTTCCGACCTGATAGAGATTGCGCGGCGAACGCAGTAGGGTATGCGGCGGGCTATGGAGCGCGCGCGGTAGGCGCCATGAATGCACGTGTCAGACACCATATACCCCTGAAATGGAGGATGCATCGTGGAAGTGGACCTTTCCTTTTGCAGGAGCCAGTTCCCGGCTCTGCAGCAGACCGGGGAGTTCGGCCCGCTGGTGTACCTTGATGGACCAGGCGGAACGCAGGTTCCCAAGGGCGTCATAGACGCGGTCGCCAACTACCTGGCCTTCGAGAACTCGAACACACACGGCAGCTTCTTGACAAGCCGTAAGACCGACGAGCGCCTGCAGCAGGCCCGGGAGGCGATGGCGGATTTCCTCGGGGCTGAGCCGTCTGAGATAGCTTTCGGGAACAACATGACGACTCTCAACTACACGCTATCAAGGGCGCTGGGCCGGGGCACGGGCCCAGGCGACAGGGTCGTCATAACGGACCTGGACCACGAGGCCAACCGCGGCCCATGGTTGTCGCTGGCTGAGAGGGGCGCCGAAGTGGTTTCCGTGGCGGTGCTGCAGCCATCCTGTACGCTGGACATGGACGACATGCGCAGGAAAATCACAGGCAACACCCGGCTCGTGGCAGTTGGCTACGCCTCTAACGCGGCAGGGACCATCAACGACGTGCAGACGATCTGCGGTTGGGCGCGCGAGGCGGGAGCGGTCTCCGTGGTGGACGCTGTGCATTACGCTGCTCACGGGCCTATTGATGTGAGGGCAATCGGGTGCGACTTCCTTGTCTGCTCGGCCTACAAGTTCTTCGGCCCTCACGTCGGTATGCTGTACGGGCGGGCGGATATCTTCGATGTGCTCGAGACGTATAAGCTGCTGCCGCAGGACGAGGAGCGCCCGTACAAGATTGAGACCGGTACGCTGAACCATGAAGGTATCGCCGGGGTCGCGCCTGCCGTGGAGTTTGTCGCCGGGCTGGGCGACCACTACCCCGAACTGCAGCCCTCTATACCGGGCATCTCGGACAGGAGGCGGCGCATCCTCGGCGGGATGCAGGCTATACACATCTATGAAAGCAACCTGGCGCAGCGCCTTTGGAGTATCCTGAAAGGTCTTCCGGGCATCCAGGTTTACGGTCCGGACATCACAGGGAAGCGCTGCCCGACGTTTTCGTTCACGCTTGACGGGGCCCAGTCAGAGCGGGTGGCGGCATTCCTCGGCGAGCGTGGCATATTCGTCTGGGACGGCGACTTTTACGCCACGACTCTGGTCAAGTTCCTGGGCCTTGCGCCAAAGGGCGGTCTTGTGCGCATCGGCCTGGCGCCGTACAACACCGCGGAGGAAATCGACAGGCTGGGCACGGCGTTGCGGGAGTTCG
>JAUYEF010000255.1 GCA_030691635.1 Bacillota bacterium | reverse complement strand
CACCGAAGATAAGCACCACGCTTTCCGCGACGACGACTAAGCCGAGCGTTGCGGTGACGCAGATTACGCTGGGCCAGTCGGTATACGACTTCGCCAACGTGCTTCCCGCGTCGGCAACCGGAAACGTCAAGTTCTACGTGAAGATACCGTTAGCAGCCGATTTCGTCGTGTTCCCGCAGTCTCCGGCGAACCCGCTCGTGCCTCTCGTGAGCGGCCAGGCGATGTCGGCGCAGTACACGCCCACTGCGCTCGGCCAGTACTACTTCAAGGCTGAGTACGTGGACGGCCAGGTGCTCAGTGGGACTGAGGCTGAGCCGCTGGACGTCGTGCCTCAAACCGGTGTAGAGACCAGGCTCACCAAGACCGAGGTTTTCCCGACGAGTCCCGTGGCGAGTTTGACCATAGACATCGGCGAGACGGTTTGGGACTATGCGATAGTCTCCAATGACCCGGCACACAGCGGTACAGTGCAGTTCAAGGTCAAGGAGCCGGGCGCCGCAGACTTCGTAAACCACGGCACTCCGGTATCACTGACACAGATCGGTTTAGACTGGGTGGCCAAGTCCGCACCCTACACCGCCACGAAGTGGGGACAACACTACTTCAAGGCCGTGTATACCAATGGTTCTGAGCAGCAAACGCCCAGCCCCGATGGGCCACTGTACGTCACACCCAAGATAGGCACGACGCTATCCACAACGACGACTAAGCCGAGCGTTGCGGTAACGCAGATCACGTTGGGCCAGTCGGTATACGACTTCGCCAACGTGCTTCCCGCGTCGGCAACCGGAAACGTCAAGTTCTACGTGAAGGTACCGTTCGCAGCCGATTTCGTGGTGTTCCCGCCGTCTCCGGCTGACCCGAACGTGCTGCTGGCGGGCGGCCAGGCGATGTCGTCGCTGTACACTCGCACGCAGGCTGGCCGGTACTACTTCAAGGCCATGTACGTCGATGGTGAGGTCTTCAGCGCCGATGATGCCGAGCCCCTGGACGTATCGGACAACATAAACATCGAAACCAGGCTCACGACGGGCGAGACGATGCCCACAGGCCCGGTGACGCAGCTGGACATCGTGATAGGCCAGACGGTCTGGGACTACGCGATCGTGAGGGGCGACTCGACGCCCACGGGCTCCGTCCAGTTCTATACCGAGGCTCCGGGCGAGACAGGCTTCACGCCTCTCGGCGCACCGGTGTCGATCGCCCTTGTGGGGTCTGATTGGGTGGCCAAGTCTCCATCCTACACGCCCACAACGTCAGGCATGCACAACTTCAAGACTGAGTACATCGAGAACCAACAGATAGTCGCGACGGGCTCTCTCGAGCCGCTCTACGTTGCGCCTAAGGTAGTGACGATCCTGTCGAAGACGACCACCAAGCCGACGACTGCGGTGACGCAGATCACGCTGGGTGAGTCCGTCTATGACTTCGCCAACGTACTCCCGTCGACGCTCACCGGCAGCGTGAGGTTCTACGTCAAGGTGCCGGGAGCCGCCGGCTCCGGCTGACCCGAACGTGCTTCTGGTGGCCGGCCGGGCGATGTCGGCGCAGTACACGCCGTCTCAGGTCGGCCGTTACTACTTCAAGGCCATGTACATCCAGGGCGAAATCGCGAGCCCGGATGACGCTGAGCCCCTCGATGTCGTCGCGCAGGGTCAGCCTCTCGTGACGACCAAGGTGACGCAGTCCAAGACTCCGGACCCGCCCACGGTAGCCGTAACGAGTGTGAGTCGGGCGACGCCGGCAGTGTACGACTTCGCGAAGGTCACTGTCGACGGCCAGCCGGCCTCTGGGTATGTACGGTTCTGGGTGAAGACCCCGACAGCCGGAACATGGGGGCAAGTGGATACAGCGCCCAGCACTCAGTGGGTGTCGTTGCGCTCTGACGGGACGGCGTGGTCCATCCTGTACACGCCGGCGCTCCCGACAGGTTCGAGCAGCTGGACCTACTACTTCAGGGCCCAATACAAGGCAAGCCTCAGCGATGAGGGCTCACTGTACAGCGGTGAGACCGATGAGCCTCTGACCGTTCCGGGAATCTGGATCGATCAACATTATCCAAACGTCGTGCTTACTGCGACGGGGACCGGGACATCGGGTGGCGGCAATATCTGGGGTATCCAGAAGAGCGTATCGCCGGCAGCCATCACGTTCCAGAACTACGACTCGGCCACCCTGAGACGTGAGACGAGCAAGACCGTAACCTATACCATAGCCGTCACCAAGACACCTGGTTCAGGAGGGGTCTCGGCGGTGGATGGGTCGATCCAGGCCCAGAACACAGGCGACGCATCGACCTCCGGCCTCAGGATCACGGCGCAACTGCAGTACAAGGATGCCGGCGGCAACTGGCAGAACGTGAGTGGGGCCTTCAAAGAGTGGAAGGCGCCCGAGATCACTGACCTGTCACCGGGCACCAAGACCAGCGTGCTGACGTTCAGCTTCACGCCGTCGGGTGGCACGGAGTACCGGATTAAGGTAGACTCGTTCATCGACAATGCTGGTTCGGCGGAGAAGAACAAGTACGTCACGCCCACCATCACTGCAGGTGGCACGTCGAACAACACGGCAAGTGTCATAGACGTGTTCAAGAAGTCCGGCAACTACCCGCTGATCCAGGTGGAGCTCGAGCCGTCGCCCGGAGTCGTCAACCCGGCCGATGCGCTGGGCAAGGCCAGTGAAGCGCAGAAGAAGAACACACCGTACAACTTCACGTTCAAGCTGGTCCCGAAGTCGACGAACATCATCATCGAGCCTCTGGCGCCAGGGGTCACGTCTTCCAGCTTCAAGGAGCAGAACCAGTTCCGCTACATCCTTGAAGTGGGCATGGGCAACGTGTTCGTGATCAAGCCGGCAAATGCCGCACAGTTCAGCGAAGGCGGCACGTTCCAGTTCGACATGATCGTCACACAGAACGTGCCCCAGTTCCCGCTGGACGTAACGTTCAGGCTGCCCAACGAGGCGGTGCTCAAGGAGACCGACACCGGCAGAGAGGTCGCGGTTGTAGCCAACCTGACCATACTGGTGAGGAACCTGCCCACCGGCGGCAACGCGATGATGTATCTCGGGTTCGGCGCGCTGATCACGACGCTGGGTCTCTTCCTGCGGAAGCGCAGGTACTAGGCCCAGACGCTATCCTGCGGAGACGCAGGCGCCGGCCCTAAGGCGCTTCGTGCGAGGACGCAGCAGGCGCGAGACAGAGCGCGATACTGGCACTGGCTGTAACTGGCTGCATAAGACAAAGAGGACACGGCTCCGGCCGTGTCCTCTTTGTGAATCTGCGTGCCGCTGGGGTCTATCCGGTCACCGGTGCGCCACCATTTACGCACAGGCCCAGCGCAGGCCTCTACTTGATCACATGCAACCAATCACCGAGCAGGAACTGCACCCGGCCCAGCAAGAGGGACATACGGGCCATCACTGTGTTGCCGAACGCCGAGCCAAAAGCCAGCATCATTATCCATTTGCCCACTGTGGCGCCCGCGCCGATGATGCCTGTTCTCTTCTGGGTGAAAAGGAAGTAGGTTAGCGTCCCCACCACACCGACCACGAGCACAAGGTTGTTCAGCGTGCTGCCTATACCGGCGGAATGCCACAGCGGCTTGATTGTTGCAGTCAGCTGCGTGATGAAAAGCGGCCGGAAGTCCTTTGAGATCACGTAGCCCGCGCTGTATCCCAGGGTGAATGTCAATGAGTAACGGGAAAGCCAGGCGATTGGCTTGAAATACCGGCAGTAGATCAGCAGTCCTATGATCGTTGGGATTATGTAGTGGGGCTTGCCTTTGAAAAGGATGGAGTCAAACGTCGGCTTCCCGTACTGGAACCAGGCCAGCATAACGCTGTAGCCGATCGCGGTCCCTATGTACAGGTGCTCGACCAGCCGGTAGAACGGGTTGTCCTTGTACAGCACCGAGAAGATCGCAAGCGTGAAAAGCGCCACCATCCACATCTGAAGGGTCGAACCAGTAACCCACATCAAGAAGTCACCTCCATTCGTCCGGCTGGTTCAGGCCTTCGCCTTTCTGGCCTTTTCCAGGATATAACCAAGGTTCCCCACGATGATGAACAGGATCACCAGGACATGGGTGAATGACTGGGCGTCCATCCCTGCAGTCGCCCGTCCTGGAGTCTTGATCAGCATCTCGTATTCCGCCGAACCTGAGAGCCCTGCGATGAGCCCGGTCATCTGTCCCGACTGGACAAACACCATGGCGCCGGGAACAGAGACCGAGGTGGCTGCAGCGACATAAGTGATCTTGTTCGGATCTGTCACATGTTTCACCCAATCGGCCGTGCCCGGGTCCCCTGCCAGGAAGCCAAAGACCAGACTGACTTCCTTAAGCGTCTTACACTTGTTCATGAGGGGTAACTGGCTTAGCGAGGTCCCCCTTGAATCAACGCCGAGGACGGCGTCGCTGACGCTGGTGAGCATCCGCTGAAGAAGGATGCCTGAACCCGGCTTGTAACCGAGGTTAACGAAATGCTCGCCATACTTCTTGTTCGGAAACTCCCCCTTGATGTTGTTCCACGCACGTTCGAGCATGTTCCCGCCTTGCTCCCACATAGCGCTGCCAACTACGTTGACGTCCTTCCGGAAAGCGTGTCTCATCACACTCATCATCGCGGGCATCAGTTCCGGTGCGGATGCCGCATCGTACTCGGCGCCCAGCCACATGATGGAGCCGGCTGGAAGCTTGTCTACGGCATTATAGGCGTTCTGCGTGTCCTTCTTGATCTCAATGGCAAGGCCCACAGGCTTGAGCAGTATGCCGACTATCACAAGCAGGAGCAGGAGATAGATCACTCTGCGATCTATCGCTTGCGCTTTCTCCCAAAAACCCATCACCACGCCTCCTTTCACACGCCGGCTTCTACGTGCCACCGAGGTAGCCACGTTCTATACCTAGCAGGATACGAAGAGCAGTCGCCATGCCGCCAAGCACCGCCGCGACCTGGATGCCCCGCATCCCAGCAGTGTTCGGGTAGCTTAGGATCCAGGAACGAGCCGTCGGAAAGAACGACCATATCATGCGGCCGATGGGGACGCTCCCCAGCATTATCACGGTCGCGGCCAGGAGCAGGACGGTGGCCTCCTTGGTCCTGATCCTGAACGCCCTGTACGCCGCTGATGCAATGTAGAAGGCAAGGAGCGAGAACATTGTCGACTGCATCGGATCTAGGGTGGCCTCGAACAGCCACTGGAACTTAGGGGCGCTCGCGCTACCGGCAACGAATCCGATGACGATGAACACGAGGATGCCGACGAAGAGTGCTATGCTGTATGGCCAGCCCTCTTTCTTCTTGTTGATCTTGTCGACGTGGATCCGTGATACGTTGATCAACCCGACCAGAAGCGCGAAGTTCAGGGCTATCAGGTACCACTGGTCAAGCTCCGTACGTACCAGAGTGAGGGCCGGTGTGCGGAAGAAGTTGGAGACGATGACCACCAGGCCTACGACCAACCCCAGGAAGACAGGCGCTTCGTTTCGCATAACTTATCCCCCCTTGCATGTGACTTCCGCCTTACTTCTTGAGGAAATCGACGAGCCAGTTGGCCTGTGGCGTGAACGTCGCGATGATTGAGCCGAGGACGACGATCGCTATGCCCAGCATCTTACCCCAGTCTTGAGCTATCAGGTTTCCCATGAGAACCGGGTCGCGGGAGAGGTAGGCGCCCGCCGCGTAGATCTCATCGCCGATGAGGCAGTAGTCACATACGGCCACGAAGAACGGTAGCTGGGCAGTGTTGGCCGTGCCGGCTATCTGGATGGCTCCGATCTGCGAGCCAACCTCGGCCATCACCAGCGACTCCGCCCAGAACCCACCGATCAGGATGCTTGCGGCCGGCCTCTCCCGGAGCATCAATCCAACGCAGCCAGAAGCGTATGCAAACTGGTCATCAGACAAGAAACGGATGTTCTCGGCGACGTAGGCTTCGGGCTTGCCCTCCTGGACGAATGCCTGACGGACGATTTCTTCGGTGATGGGCTGGACGAACGGAATCCTGTTGGCCACGATGATCGCCGTGTCGTATCTCGCGCATTGCCTGGCGACATGGCCCAGGGCCGCGAACGACGCCATCGTCTGCGAGTTGTTTACCGCCCCGATGCCCGGTGAATAAAACACGGGCCTGCCCATTTCCGTGGCACGCCCGATTGCTTCCTCAAGCGCATCCAGCCCAGGAACCTTCTGGACCTCCGGGACCTTGAGCCCTCGCTTGGCACGGCCGATCATCAGTATCACGGCGGCGAAGTAGCACAGCTGGAGCCAAAACGGCGCTACCATGCTTTTTTCCAATATCGACATTGTGTCACCTCCTTTCATTAATGATTACTTACCTGAGTCGTAAGATTGGCCATGACAGAGGAGGTTCCTGCAGGGAAATCAGGTAGAGACAACATTCGATCGCTCTTTTGTCAGGCGGGAAACTGCGGGAAGGGGCAGTCATAAGCGCGTTGGTCGCGTGGGATCAGGTTTCGGTCGGCAGGTGGTCTGTAGCGACCAGCAGTTGCCGCCGGACCGGTCTGTGGCGACCAACGCCTCTGTCTGTCGTCGCCCGGCGACGGCGCGGCCTGCCCCCAGGGGACGCGAACGACCACCCAGAGGAGTCAACCGGGGACGGCCGTCACCGGACGACTATCAGGTCGCGCCCTACAGGTTCTCTATCTTCACCGGCTCCACCGGCTCGCCGAGATCGAACCGGAATATCCGTGAGTAGAAGTAGAGTTCGGCCTCCAGGGCTCGCTCGATGTTCTCTGCTTTGCGGAAACCGTGGCCTTCGCCTTCGAACGGCACATAGGCCACGGGGATGCCCTTGCGACGCAAGGCCTCGACCATCATCTCCGCCTGGTTCGGCGGGACCACCTTATCGTCGAGGCCCTGGAAAAAGATCACCGGACACGACAGCCGTTCAGGTTGGTGGATGGGCGAGCGCTCGATGTATACCTGGCGCTGCTCAGGATAAGGCGCCACGACACTGTCAAGGTAGCGGGACTCGAACTTGTGGGTATCCAGGGCCAGGGCTTCCAGGTCGCCGATGCCGTAGTAACTGCAGCCCGCCTTGAACACGTCACGGAACGCGAGCGCCGCCAGTGTCGTGTAACCGCCGGCGCTGCCACCTTCTATGATCAGGCGGTTCGGGTCGACCTCACCCCTGCGAGCAAGAAACAGCGCAGCGTTTAGGCAGTCGTCGACATCCACGATGCCCCAGGCTCCGTTCAGCCTGTGCCTGTACTCCCGGCCGTACCCCGTGCTCCCACCGTAGTTCACATCCACCACGGCGAAGCCCCGGCTGGTCCAGAACTGGATTCCAGGGTTTAGAGGAGTCGCGGTACTGGACGTTGGGCCACCGTGGCTCATGACACGAAGGAGCGGGAGGTCACCGGTCGGGGCAGCGTAGTCCTTGTTCTGCGGTCGGTAGTAATAGGCGAATGCCTTGAGGCCGCCCTCAGTCGGGAATTCGATCTCCTCTGGCAGCGACAGGTAACCTGGGTCCAGGGACAGAGCGCTGGCCTTCTTGAGTGTCTTGAACTCGCCGGACGCCGGCGAGTCCTTGGCGCCGCCCGCCGGGACGTACATGGTGACGGCCGCCGGCTGAGCGGGCGAGCTCCCGACGAAGACGGGGCAACCGTTCACGGCATGCAAAGAACTGATCTCGGTGTACGGGCTCGGCAGCGGCCTGAACTCAAGTGTTTCCGTGTCCAGCGAGGCCAGGCGCCAGGCGCCCTTGCTATAGTAGGCGCACCAGAGGTCCGGTGGTGTGCCGAACGCAAACGTGGCCAGCCCGCTGCCTGACCACCAGGCAGGTTTCCCGAACTCGGCCTCCGCCGGAGCCAGCGGCTCGGGGCCGTCTTTGCCCTCCCGGTAGAGGTTCCACCACCCGGTTTTCTCCCACGCGAAGTAGAGGTTGGAGCCGGGTGACCAGCCGATCTGGGCGACCGATTCGCCCCAGCATCCGGCCAGCTTACGCCTCTCGCCAAGCGTCCCGGAGGCATTGAATCTCCCGGCCCAGAGTTCCGCAGCATCCCAGGGCATGTGGGGATGATCCCACTGTATCCATGCCAGCCGCGTACCATCCGGGCTGACTCTCGGGTACATGTAGAAGTCTGCCCCGCTCACGAGCACTTGGCCGCCACCGGGGTTTGCATGTGCGTCCAGCGCAACCAGGGTGTGGACTGGTTGCTTCGTGCCTGCGGTATGGTCCTCACGGATACAGACCAAACGGTCCCGAGTCGCATCAAAGGAGTAGTCGGCAAAGCGCATGCCGCCTCCCGGTGTGATGGTCTCAGGCTGCCCACCGCTGACGCACCTGTAGACGCGCTGGTCGCGGAAGTTCGAGAAGTAGATGATGCCGTCCTTGACAGCGTACGAGCCTCCACCGTACTCGTATACTCTGGTCCTGGCGTCAAACTGCCCCGGGATGGCGTCCATAGCCTGTCCGGCTACGCTGCACCGGACAATCGCGTTCCTCCCGCCCTCCGCGGGGCGACCCTCCGCCCAGTAGACGTCGGCGCCATCCACGGCGAGGACTTCAAGACGAACGCCGCCTGACGCCACAAGCGACCCCGAAATAGGGGAGACCCAGGAGCCGTACGGGGCAACTCTTGGCTTGCTCACTCGAGAACCTCCTTGTCAAGGACCCAGCGGCGGCGTGAACGCTGCCGACCGTCCTATCAATAGCATGGTATCACACCAGGCTTGCCGCCTGGTCCAGCAGTGCTTGAGCCTTCCTGATCCGGTACATCACACGGTTGAGGCCCCTTCTAAGGCTCAGCAGCGTGAAGCCATATTCAGGTGAGCCAGGTTCGAACCGTTTCAAGTCCTTGGCCCATGCTAGGTCGGGGAGGGGCGGAGTCGGCGCCGCCGGATCCTGGTGGAAGCGCCCTTCTCTTGTATAGTCGATTTCCACCAGCTCTCGGCCTATCTGGCGCTGGGCCGCGTTGAGCGCAGCAAGCGTACCCGCATCAAGCGTACCGGCAGCAAGCGTACCGGCATCCGTCTTCGCCTGAGCTTCAGCCACCGACTTGTAGAACCGCGCGGCCTTTTCGGCAAGAGAGCAGGCTTCATCCACGACAGGGCTCAGGTCGAGCGCGCCCACGCTGCACTTCTGGTATTCACGGGCCAGGGCGGCTATCTCGGAAGCCGTGCAGCCATAGTCCAGAGGGTGGAATGCCAGGTTGGCAAGCCTCCAGACCATCAACGCGTATAGCCTGGTGTCCCTTAGCAAGAGATCCTTGTCCGCGATCTCAAGGGTATCCCCTTCGGTGTGCCACTCGTTGTTGCCGCCGCATCCTCCGACTCCGTACATGCCTTTCGCCTTACGGACCTCCTCAGGAATGGCGGACGAGAGCATCATCGTCGCGGAGATGCCCAGGTTGTTGAAAGAGCAGTCCCCGGCCCTGTGCATCCGCCGGGGGTTTGCGGCCTGGCCGGTCACGTCCTTTATGGCTTGCTTCGTGAATTCCACCAGCTCGGTCATGGCCGGCACTCTGGTCAGGTCAGTGGCCCACCGGCAGCCCGGCGAATCGCAGTTGAGGTGCGCAATGCATCCTTCGACCAGGTCCAGGGCGAACGCATCCGCGTACCATGTGGACCCCGCGTACCGCCCGGTGGAGTGCCCTGTCCACCAGGCTATCCGCACCGAGCGCTTTAGGTCCCGCCGGTGCTGCCAGAGCGTCCTGGCTATCTCGAGCATAGCCCCGTCGCCTGTGGCGTTATCGCCTATGCCTACATGCCAGGAGTCAAGGTGCCCATGAAGCAGCACAAACTCCTGCGGCCAGACGCACCCTTCGATCTCGGCCACCACCAGCAGGGTTTTCTTCCACCCGACGTCCAGTCTCGTGTACAGGGAAGCACCGGCCGGCCCGCCAGCGATGTGGGCGAGGACCTTTTCGCCCACTGGCCTGCTCACATTGAGCACAGGAATCGTCGGTCTCCGGTCCATGCTGAGCCTTTCCGGCGAGCCCCAGATCGTGGTGCAGATGTCTTCATGGACAGGCTCCTTCGGGTGGATGAAGACCGCGCCGCTGGCGCCCGCTTCCATCAACTGCGCCGTCGTGGCCTCGCCGGCAGATGGCCACTCCGCCACAACGATCTTTCCGCCCACCTGGGCCTTAAGCTCAGGAGTGACATCCAGGATGCCTTCCGGGTTGGGCAGCGCGAACGACACAATCGAGCCCGTCACCATGCCCGGCGCGGTCGAGGCCGAGTGCGAGGCGGCCTTGGCCGGGAGGCGGTTCCCGGCGATCTCCACAAATGCCTCTCTCGGAAGGCTCAGGAATAGATTCGCATCATACCGGTGATGTGGGATTCCAAGGGTGACAAGGCGGCTCAAGATATGCTCAGCCGCCACAAACTCGTCAGGGTCGCTGGAGTGCCGGTACAGGCCGGCGAACCTCTCCACCAGAGGCCAGGCTTCCGCCAGGTTGATCGAGCCCACGATCTGCCTTTCGCAGGCAGCCACTTGCTGGAAGAGCGATCGTTCTTCCACGCGTCAAAGCCCCCATTTCATCGATTAGGCATACGACCGGCAAAGGGGAGGACCGGCCCGGGTCGTCAAACCCGCGGCCGGTCCCCGGAGCCAACTACTTCTTGACCTCTTTGTACATGTCGTAGACGGGATAGCTGTTCGACATCATCGGGCGGAAGTAGTACCCGAAGACATAGTCCCTGGTGGCCATGTTGTTCACGCGAGTACCGATCGGTATGAGCGGCATCTCGTCCACCAGGATGGCCTGCATATCCTGGAAGAGCTGAGCCCGCTTGGCGGGGTCGGTCACCAGCAGCACGTCGTCAAGCATCTTGTCGACCTTGGCGTTCTTGTAGAAGCTGAAGTTCCAGCCGTTGGCGCCCCATGCCCATGACGCGAACTGGTTGCCGAGCATCGAAGACGAGTCGGCATAGTCCGGGTAGTTGCCTATGGGCATTAGATCGAAAGCCGTCTCAGGCTTGCCCTCTTGATCGTAAAGGGTGCCCCACTGGAGAGTCTCGATCTGAACCTCGATGCCGAGCTTCTTCAGGTTCTCCTGCACGACTTCGGCGACCGACTTGAACGCTGCGCTATTGGCGGAAAGCCCGAGCTTCAGCTTGAAGCCGCCGTTGGGATAGCCTGCCTCTTTGAGAAGCTGCTTCGCCTTCTCGAGATCGTATTTGTAGGGCCATGCACCCTTCCAGTAGTTCGGGTCGTCCTTCGGCAGGGGCCCCAGCAGCGGCTCATAGAGGTTGCTGAAGACGTTGTTGAGCAGACCGTCATAGTCTATCGCATACGCGATCGCCTGGCGGACCCGCTTGTCCTTGAGCGGCCCTCTCTGGCAGTGCACGGCCACAGACAGGATGTTCTGGGTCTTGCCCTGCTCGATCTTGATACCTGGCTTTGGCTTGGTCTTCAGGTCCTTGATCGTATCGGGCGGGAGACCGGGCGCGAGGTCCAGCTCGCCCTTCTCGAGCAGCATCAGCTGAGAGGACGATTCCTTGACGTACTTGAAGACCACGACCTCAACATGCTTGCCCTGCCAGCCACCCCAGTAGTCGTTGAACTTCTTTAGCACGACCTGCTGGCCGCGGTCCCACTTGTCCAGCATATACGGTCCGGTGCCGGCTTCTTTCTCGAGGAAGTACTTCTGTCCGTTGTCAGTGCCGGCGTTATCCTTGATCGCCTTGGCGCTGATGATCTGCGGACCTGCCGGGCCTGCAAGCTTGGCCAGGAATGTGGCGTCGGGCTTCTTCATTTTGATCACAACGGTCAGGGGATCAGGGGTCTCAATGGCTGTCCAGGAGCCCGCGAACATCCAGGCCGGGCCCCTGTTGATCGTGACGACGCGCTCCAGCGACAGCTTAACCGCCTCAGAGGTCAGCGTGGTTCCATCGTGGAACTTGACGCCTTCCCTGAGCTTGAACGTGTATGTCTTGCCGTCGGCGCTGACAGTCCACTCCTTGGCGAGCTGGGCGATGATCTTGTTCGTCACCTTCTCCAGCGTCAACAGGTTCTCGTAGATGGAGACGATGACCCGGCTTGAGTTGTCGTAGATCACAGCGGGGTCCATCCCAGCGTGTTCGAACTCTATGCCGATCGTCAAGGTCTTCGTATCGACCTGTGGTGCGGCTGGGGTGGCGGGTTTCGGAGCCGGCGTCGCAGGCTTCGGCGCTTCGCCTGCGCACCCCGCCAGCGCTACCGTGATGGCCAGCAGCGCCATGAGCAACAATCTCGGTGCTTTTCTCACGGTTCTCTCACTCCTCATCCTTTTAGGATCTGGAACACCGCAAGTTGCGGCAAACTTGTCTCAATGGTCTCCTGCCGGCTATCACCTCCGGTCTCAGAAGTGTGCTTTTCGGGAGCCTACCGGCACTTGCGGGCGTCCAGCACGCCGCCCGGCCTCGCCCCCGTCATCTTTCCGTCGAACACCACCGGCGTACCGCCGACGAATATGTGAGCCATGCCGGCCGGTGCCGCGTAAGGTTGGGACCAGTCCACGACCTCTGACAGCCTGGTGGGGTCGAAGACCAGGATATCCGCGACCTTGCCCTCCGCGATGATCCCGCGGTCCTCGATTCCGAACCTCTGGCAGGGAAGGCTTGTGAGCTTGCGCACCCGCTCCTCGAAAGGCACTCCGAACCGCTCACCCTGCGCGATATAGCGCAGCGTGGAGCCGCTCCCCTGCGGCGAGAACCAGCCCAGCACGTCCAGCGGATCCACCGGCCCTGCGTCCGACCCCATCATCACCGCAGCGTGCGTCACCTGCGGGCCCGGAATGGCCGAGACATCCCTGGCATGGTCAACCTTGGGGCACAGGGTAAAGGCCAGGGCGGAGTCGCCCAGCAGGTCGAGCAGGCAGTCAAACGGGGCGACCCCATGGCTCTTTGCCACCTCACCGAGGGACTTCCCCTCCAGGGATTCATCGGAGCAGTGGATGAACATCGAGTCTGGCCGAGCGTACCGCAGCGCGCGCTGCTTCTTCAGAGCGGACCGGAACTTCTTGTCCGCGATTGCCTCGCGGATCTGCGGGACAGTCTTCGCGAAGAGCTCCTCAGAGGCCGAACGGATGGAGAGGAGCAAGTGATCATTTCGCAGCGCAAAGAAAGTGCTGTAAGGTATTGCGTCGCAGGCGACATCCACGCCACGCGCGCGAGCCTCTTCTATGATCTTGAGCTCCCGGCCGGTGAGGGCTTTCTTCGATATGTGGGAAATCTGGACTCGTGCGCCACTCCGCTCGCCGATTGAGACAGCCTCTTCCACCGCCGCCACCATATCCTTGCGCTCCCGCGTGTTCCGCACATGAGTGGCGTAGGTCCCGCCGTACCGGGCCACCACACTGGCCAGCTCGATTATCTCTGACGTGGGCGCGAACTTGCCGGGCTGGTAATCCAGCCCGGTGGAAAGCCCCAGAGCCCCCTGCTCCATCCCGGTCCGCACAATATCGCACATCCGCGAGATCTCGTCTCGGGTCGCAGGGCGGTTTATGGGGCCGACGACTGCCATCCTGATCGTGCCGTGGCCCAGCAGCAGGCCGTCCCAGAAAGCAAGCCCGCCCTGGTCCGAGACAAGACGGCGGTACTCGGCGAGGTCATCCCACCGCCTGGTGTCTTTCAGCTGTCGTTCGCTGATGAGTCCCTGCCTGTGCCAGTAGTCTCTGACCTGACCAGCTCCCGCGCCGACGACGGAGTGGCCGCAGTTCCCGCTCACGAGCAGCGTCACACCCTGGAAAACGAAGTACCGCGCCAGAGGATCGTCCAGTACGCTGAAGTCCGCATGGTTATGCACGTCCACGAACCCAGGAGTGACCACCATTTCCCGGGCGTCAATCACACTGTCTGCTGCGCATAGCTCGGATTGTTCGCGGTTGAGGACTGACGCGACCTTGCCGTTGGATATCGCTACGTCCGCCCATCTCCAGAGGTTGCCCGTGCCGTCAATGAGCCTGCCGTTGCGGATCAACGTGTCGACCATAAGATCATCTCCCCTGGCGAGGTATTCTGAGACACGCCGCATAGTGGCCCGGAGCGATCTCGCTGAGCGGCGGGTCTGTGACTTTGCACTCCTTACCGGCAAGCCAGCACCGGGTGTGGAACCTGCACCCTGGCGGCGGGTCTATGGGGCTCGGGATGTCGCCTTCGAGAATGATGCGCTCTCTGCGCCGGCGCGGGTTTGGCACTGGTATGGCGGAGATGAGGGCTTTTGTGTACGGGTGGGCAGGTTGCCTGTAGAGATCTCCTGCCGGGGCGACCTCGACGAGCCGCCCCAGGTACATGACGCCGACCCGGTCCGAAACGTGCTTCACCACGTTCAGCGCGTGGGCGATGAACAGGTACGTCACCCCGAACTCGCGCTGGACTTGCTTGAAAAGGTTCAGTATCTGTGACTGCACTGACATATCCAGCGCGGAGACCGGTTCGTCGCAGATCACCAGGCGCGGCTTCAACGCAAGAGCGCGCGCGATGCCGATGCGCTGTCGCTGCCCGCCGCTGAACTCGTGCGGGTGCCTCTGCGCACAAGATGCGTCCAGGCCCACTCGTGAGAGGAGATCAAACACCATCTCCCTGCGTGCGGATCCACGCGCGATGCCGTGGAATTCCGCGGCCTCACCGATTATCTCCTCAACAGTGAGGCGGGGGTTCAGAGACGAGTAGGGGTCCTGGAACACTATCTGCATCTTGGGCCTGATCTTCCGGAGACCAGCCCGGTCGAGAGCGGTGATGTCGGTGCCGTCGAAAATCACCCGGCCGGACGTCGGCTCCTCCAGCCTGAGAATGGACCTACCGACGGTGGTCTTGCCCCCGCCGCTCTCTCCGACCAGCCCGAATGTCTCGCCTTCCTCTATCGAGAAACTGACGCCGTCGACCGCTCTAACGTAATTCGTGACGCGCTGGAGGAACCCGCGGCGTACGGGGAACCACTTGACCAGGTCCTGGACCTCAAGCAGGCTCACGCGTCGCCCACCTTCTCGCGTCCGGCATCATACTTGATGCATGCGACCCGTCGCCCACCGTGCGCCGGGATGAAGGATGGTGCAGCCTCAGCGCAGGCGGGGATCGCCTCCGGGCACCTGGGGTGAAACCTGCACCCCGAAGGCCACGCGAACGGGCTCGGCACAACGCCCTCGATCACATGCAGATCGCCTCTTGGGCTGTCGAGGGTCGGTATGGAGGAGAGCAGCCCACGCGTATACGGGTGAAGTGGGTCGTTGAATATGTCGTCGACGTCGGCCTCTTCCACCACCCTGCCGGCATACATGACCACCACGCGCTTGGCCATCTCGGCTATGACGCCGAGATCGTGGGTGATGAGCAGGATGGACATGCCCAGGTCATCTTTCAGCCGCCGCATCAAGTCCAGTATCTGGGCCTGGACGGTGACATCCAGGGCAGTGGTCGGCTCATCTGCGATGAGCAGTTTGGGGTTGCAGGCGAGCGCCATGGCTATCATGACACGCTGCCTCATCCCACCCGACAGCTGGTGTGGGTATTCGTGCACGCGTCGCTGGGGGAGAGGTATTCCCACCGTGGAGAGCAGGTCCACGGCCTTCGCCCATCCCTGCTTGTCGTCCAAGCCCTGGTGCACTTTCAGCGCCTCAGCGATCTGGAACCCGACAGTGAAAACGGGGTTGAGGGACGTCATCGGCTCCTGGAAGATCATCGATATGCTATACCCGCGCACGTGGCGCATCTGGGCCTCGTCGAGAGACAGCAGGTCGCGCCCTTCGAACAGCACCTGGCCTCCCGCGACCCTGCCGGAGCGCGGAGGGAGGAGGCGCATGATCGAGAGCGACGTCACACTCTTGCCTGACCCGCTCTCGCCCACCATGCCCAGGGTTTCGCCACGCGCGATGGCAAACGAGACGCCATCCACGACGCGTATGAGACCGTCCTCGGTCATGAACTCGGTGGACAGGTCGTGTACCTGCAGGAGCACGTCTTCAGTTTTGCCGGATGGCTCTGTCATATGACTCTCTCCAAACGCCTGCCATGCCCGGCGCGCCACCCAGCTGGCGGCGACGCCCGGCCCATCATATCAGCGGGCAAGGTCTCTTGGGTCCATGGCGTCCCTCAGCGCGTCACCGAAAAGGTTCACGCCCATCACGGTGAAGAAGATCGCCATGCCGGGCAGCATGGGGACCCACCAGTAGCTCGTGAGGTATTGCCGGCCTTCGGACACCATGACGCCCCATTCTGGGGTCGGCGGCTGCGCGCCGAGCCCGATGAAACTCAGGCCAGCGGTGGCCAGGACTGCGTATCCGACATCGAGCGATGCCTGTACCACGATGGTGGACAGGGTGTTCGGGAGTATATGCCGCCAGACGATTCGAAAGGGCGAGAGGCCCTGGCTCTCTGCGGCCTGGACGTAGTCGGCGGACCGGAGCGAGAGCATCTGGCCCCTCACCAACCGAGTGTACCATGGCCACCAGACAAGCCCGACCGCGAGCATCGCGTTATACATCCCTTTGCCAAGAGCGACCGCGATGGCCATGGCAAGCACGGTGGAGGGGAACGACAGGAATATATCGGTGACCCGCATGATGACCGTATCCACCAGGCCGCCGGCATAGCCTGCCACAGCGCCCAGAGTGACTCCGATGGTTATCGCGACAAGGATCACCAGTGTCGCCACCTGCAACGAAATCCTTGCCCCGTGTATGACGCGCGCCAGCACATCGCGCCCGAGATGATCGGTGCCGAACAGGTGCTCAGGTGAGGGAGGCATCAGCCGCATGCGCAGCGTCTGCTCTGTCGGGTCGATTCCCAGCAAGGCTGGTCCGAAAGCTGCTACCAGCACAAAAACCACAAGCATGGCGAAGCCCGCAACCCCAGAAGGGTTCCGGGACAGGCGCCTCAAGACTCGCTCTCTCGGCGACTTCACTTTTGCCACCACATTTGCCTGGGCGACGGTTCCTGCCAATCTTGGGCTCCCCAGTCTAGGACGGGATTGTCGGGTTTCTGTCTAGTACCGGATTCTCGGGTCTATCAGCGCATAGATCTGGTCGACCATCAGGTTGGTGAGAACGTATATGAGCGCCACAAGCAGTGATGTGCTCATGATCGCCTGGTAGTCCAGTGTCGTTATGGCGCCGACCGTGTATAGCCCCATGCCGGGCCAGTCGAAGATCACTTCGATGAGGAACGTGCCCCCCAGCAAGTGCCCTGCCTGCAGGCCCAGCACCGTCACCACGGGTATCATGGCGTTGCGCAGGGCGTGGACATAGTTGACGACCCTGTCGGTCAGGCCCTTGGCACGCGCCGTCCTGATGTAGTCCTGGTCAAGTATCTCGAGCATGCTCGACCTGGTGATCCTGGAGATGATGGCTATGGACGCCAGTGAAAGCGCGAGCGCGGGCAGGATGAGGTGGCGGGCCGCGTTGACAAACGTCTGCCACTGCCCTGCCATCAGCGCGTCCACGGTGTAAAGGCCGGTGACGTGAGGAGGCGCAGCCACCGCGAAATCCAGCCTTCCGGTCGCCGGGAACCACTCAAGGGACCGGAAGAATATAAGCTGTAGCGCCAGCGCCAGCCAGAAAACGGGGAAGGAGGCGCCGATCAGGGCGATGACCCGCGATACATGGTCGCCCCACGAACCGACCTTCACCGCAGACAGAACGCCGATGGGCACTCCCAGGGCGACGGTGAAGAGCATGCCGACCAACGCCAGCTCGATGCTGGCCGGGAAATACAGCGCAATATCGTCCCGGACTGGCCGGAAGGTCCGCAGGGACGTACCCAGGTCGCCCCTGATCACTCTGCCGAGATACCGGATGTACTGCACTGGAAGAGGCTTGTCCAGACCGAATTCCCGCCTGATCTGCTCAACCTGCTCCGGCTTAGCTTTCTCGCCCGCAGCCACCCGTGCCGGGTCACCAGGTATGACCCGCGTGAGTAGGAACACTATCGTAACCACTCCCAGGAGTACGAGCGGTAGACCAGCTATACGGGCGAGACCGTAGCGCATTCAGAGACTCCTCCGGTTCTGGTCGCCGGATCTAAGAGGGGATCCTAACGGCCATTCGCTTCTCTACATATAGGGCGTGGCGCTGGGCCTCATATTCATACGCCGAGGGTTATATTCATACTCAACCTTCGACCCGCCTGTGTCAAGACTTTCCTGCTGGAAGCTCGGGCAACACTGTGGCCCTGAGCTTGGCGAAGTCCGGTCTGGGATGTGAGACCGGACTGTGGCTGAGCCCAAGCGAGACCTGCATTTCGGCCATCTTGATCGCCACTTTGGCGGGGTTGATGACTCTTGCCTTGAGGTTGATGGATTCATCGGGAAGCAGGAATGCCATCGTCATGCAGCCGAGGATGACCGATGACGCGCCGTCCTGGACAGCCTCTGCCGTAGCATCGGCAACCGCCTCCACGACTTGCTGGCGTCCGACACGGCCGTCGACCATGTCCAGCACGTGTGCGTTGATGGCACGTACGGAGGCACACCTGTGATCGACACCATACTTGCGCAGCGTGGTCCAGGTCTTGGGGATGCCGGAATCAAGGATGGTCACCAGCGAGAACATGTCACCGATAAGCGACGATAGCGCAAGGGAGGATTCAAGCGGGCCGACGACAGGGCAATCCAGGAGCTCGCGCATGGAGTAGATACCCGGGTCTCCCGCGCAGCCAATCACCAGCGCATCATACTGGCCTCTTAGCTTGAGCGCCTTCTTCAGCATTCCGCTGACGCTCATCTCGGCCTCGATTGTCGATTCAATGGAAGTAGGTCCTTCATCGCACTCGTCGACAACAACACGGTTTGCTGGGTTTGTCAGGAAGGTATTGGCGATTCTCTCCCGGCGGGCAATCTCTTCGGCGCCCACATCGATGCCGGGCATCAGGTACAAGATCGTTGACACGCTTTCATATCCTCCTTTGGCGCGGGCCCGAGATCCGGACCTGCAGCTCCTTTACTTGTAGGCCACGAAATAAACCCTGCGCTCCTGCTCAGGGTCTGTGTCGAGAGGAATGCCAAGCGAGCCCGGGCGCGCGCAATACGCCCGCTGGAAGCCGCTGGCCAGCAAGAGGTCACGCACCTCAACCAGGTCGAACGCCGTGTTGCTCATAGTCTCCTCGAACCGCTCGTAGCGGCCGCTCTCGTCCCTCAAGAAGCCGGAGATCCTTACGATCGCCCTGTGCTGGTCCTCCATGAACATGCCGCGGTTGACTATCATGATGCCGGGTTCATCGCGCACGCTAATCGAGTTCCAGTTCAAGAGCCCGAGCCGGGTGTTGAGGTCGAAAACAAAGATCCCCCCGGCTGCAAGGGCGCCAAGAACGCTACGGAAACAGCCTGCAAGCCGTTCCGCGTCAGGCAGGTGGTTTAGAGCGTCGAACATGGACACCACCAGCCCGAAGCCTCCGTCTGTAGTAAAGTCACCTGCGTCTCCAGCGCGGAACGTGGCGCGACCGGACTGGACATGCTCGAGGTTGTTCTGGCGGGCGTGGTACAGCATGTCCTCCGAGATATCGATGCCTTCGACCTCGTAGCCCCTCGTAAGCGCATCGGCTGCGAACTGACCTGTGCCACAGCACAGGTCGAGCACCCGGTCATTTGTGCTGCCCAGTGGTGTGCCGGCGTAGAAGTCCAGAACCTGTGGCCCGACCCGCCTGGCAAAATCGCCCCACCAGGCGTTGTAGACGCTGGCAAAGACTTTTCCGTACACAAAAAACCACCCTGCTCGATAGTTTGAAACACTTCATTAGGCAAAGCAGAGCCAATTCCTCCAGCAACAGGGGAAAAAGCACATAGTGGTTGGGGGTTCTCATCTCTTGAAGGAACATATGCCGGCATCCGTGGTCACAGGATGCTGGTGAGTAAGACTGGATGGGGAAGGGGTCTCACCTGATGGAGGAGGTACATGAACTCGATGGCTGGCTCTGAGAACGGTTCGGCTTCGAGGTTGACCGGTGTCCAGGTTCTCGGCGCGCTTCCACCACTCCTCGTGGGTGCATACGTTGGGTTTTCTGTGCTGGCAGGCAGGCCTTCGTGGGCGCCTGGAAGTGGTGCGGGTCCCACCGCGGGTGCGGGTGCAGGTTTTGTCGCTGCCTTGATGCTTGGATGCGTTCTTGTCGCCGGGTCGGTGATCGCTGTTAGAAGACACTTTCCAGAATGGGGGTACACCTGGCTTGGCGCGTGCGGCGCCTTGCTGGCAGTGCTGGCTCGAATCTGGGTCAGCGAGCAGCTCGATGTCCTGGCGGGTCATTTCCCGATAGGGACCGTGCTGGTCTCTGTGGCAGTCATCGCAATCTCGACTGCAATCGTTGCTGCAGCCCGTGCCGGCCCGCGTCAGGCAGGGCTGGCGGGAATGGGGCTTGCTTCCGCCTTTGCGCTGGCCACGATGGGTTCGCTGGCACTCCCGCCGTTCCGCGAGGCGGGCCTTGCGCTAGCAGCCATGCCGCTGGCCGGCATCATGGCGGCTCTCATCCACCTGTACTTGGACCTGTGCTTGCCGCGCGGGGGAGGAGCCAGCGCGGCACCCCTGCTGGGCATGTTCTCTGCCAACGCCGTCGTGGCCACCATTGCGGGGAGAGCATGGCAGCCGTGGCTTTCCGCCCAGGGCAAACCGACTCCTTTCTGGGGTTTTCTCCTAATCCTCACCTGCTTTCTGATGGCCCCTCTTGCGCTGCGGTTCTTTATCCGGGCAGCCGCGCGATACCTACGCCCGTAACGGGAGATAATCCGTGCGAACCCGCATATGGCGAAAGGAAAATGCAGCCGGGCCGCCCAATGCAGCAATATCAACTCAGTGAAAGGAGGAGCGAGTAATGATCCGCAAGGCAGTAAATATGGCTTCCCACGAGGACGCCTATGTATGGGCTCACACAAAGAAGGTTAACAACTTCGGACTCGACCTCCGCGGGGAGCCGCTTCTCATGAGAGTCTGGCTCACGAAGTAGCTGGTTGGCCCCAGGAACTAACTCAGACGAGGAGATGACCTGCTTTGGAGGAGAGAACGGTGGTCAAGGCCGGATTGCTGATCGACGGCAACGACAACTCGTTCCGGGATGCCGTGGTGCTCATCAGTGGCAGGAACATCTTGGGCACACAGCCGGCAGCAGCATTCCAGCCACTCCCGCACGATGAGATCATAGACGCATCGGCCCATACCGTCATGCCCGGTCTCGTTGACTGTCACGTCCATACACGCAGTTCAGGGGAGCCGTCCGAGCGGGGCGCCGACTCGACGCAGACCACGGTGCCCCAGTTCACGCTGCGGGCGCTTCGCAACGCCCAGAAGGACCTTGGGGCAGGCTTTACCACAATCCGGGACCTCGGCAGCATGGGCTACATCGATATCGCCCTGCGGGACGCGTTCGAGAAGGGTGAATACGCGGGACCTCGTATGCGGGTGGCGGGCTACGGACTCACGATGTGGGGCGGCCACATGCACAGGTTCATGCGCCCGGGGCTCGACATGACTGAGAGCACCGGCATCGTGAACACCGCGGACCAGGCGAAGTCGGCCGCACGGTACCAGATAGGCCGCGGGGTGGACTTCGTAAAGTTCAACAGCGCTGTGTCCAGCCTCCGGTATGACGAGAAGCGTATTGACCAGGAAATGGACTACGAGATGCTCGCCGCCGCTGTGAAGGAGTGCAGGAAGGTCGGCATCGGCTCGGCCACGCATTGCCACGGAGGGCAAGGGGCCACCGACGCGATTCTTGCCGGGGTCTACACAATCGAGCACGGGCACTGGCTGACGGACGAGCAGTTCGAGATGATGCTCAAGCACGGCACCATCTTCGTGCCGACGCTTTGCCCGAACGAGAAGCTCTACGAGCGCGGCAAGGACAGCCTGAAAGGCGTGTTCGACCGCTGGAACTGGCTTGAGACGGTGATGGAGGATAAGACCGATACGCTGCAACGGGCGATGAAGGCCGGCGTGCCCATCGCGGCAGGGAGCGACGCTGGCACGAACTTCAACAGGCACGGCGAAAACGCTCGGGAGTTGGAGTTCCTGGTCAAGCG
>JAUYEF010000050.1 GCA_030691635.1 Bacillota bacterium | reverse complement strand
TGCCTCGCCCAGGTAGTCTTTGTCCCCATACAGGTGATCGTAGAAGTGGGCGTAGGTTCCGAAGACGTCGGTCATCGGACGATGCCGGTCAGCGCGCCCGCTGCTTTGGCCAATTGTTCATCCGTCAGCGCCAGGCCGCTCGGTAGGTAGAATCCCCGGCGCGCAATACGCTCTGCAACAGGGTGCCTCTCACCCTGGAACAGCCCCATTCGTCGAAACACAGGTTGCTCATGCATCGGCCAGAAGAAGGGGCGTGTTCCGACCCCCTGTTCGGCCAAACGCTCCATGGCAACGGCCGCGTCAAAGGGTGTTGTTTCCCTCAGAACCAGGCCGAATACCCAGTAGATGTTCTCCGCGTAATCGGTTCGAGCGACGGGCGTCTGCACTCCGCCCGCTCCTTCAAGCAACTCTTGGTACCGCCGTCCCATCCGTCGCTTGATCGCCACGAACTCATCGAGCTCTTCAAGCTGCGCTACTCCAAGAGCCGCCTGGAGATTCGACATTCGGTAGTTCCATCCCAGTTCGTAGTGAACGAATCGGCGTTCTGCTGAAAAGCACAGGTTTCTAAGGCTCCTGCACCGCTCTGCCAAGGAAGCATCGTCCGTGAGGATGATTCCACCTTCGCCAGTGGTCACCAGTTTGTTTGGATAGAAGCTGAATACGCTGACATCGCCAAAACCGCCGCAAGGGCGGCCCCGGTATTCCTGGCCGTGCATTTCGGCGGCGTCTTCGATAACCCAGAGACCATGCTTCGCGGCAATCTCAAGGACAGGGTCCAGGTCCACGGGAAGTCCATAGATATGAACCACCATTATCCCTTTGGTGCGCTCGGTAATCCGCTCTTCAACCTGATCAATGTCCATGTTCCAGGTCGCAGCATCAGAGTCTACGAGTACCGGCACCGCCCCCGACCGCACAACCGCAGCCGCGCACGAGATGATCGTGAAAGCCGGTAGAATCACCTCATCACCCGGGCCTACCTGAAGCGCTGCTACGGCGACATCCAGTGCCGCTGAGCCGCTGGAAACTGCCATTCCATAAGAGCGCCCGACTCTCTTTGCCATTTCAGCTTCGAGGCGATCGACATATGGCCCTTCCGACGAGATCCAGCCTGACTGAAGGCATTCTTGGAGGTACTGCCCGGCCCGAGAGCTGATCAGGGGTTCATTCACGGGAATCCACCGGCGCTCACTCATCATGACCCCCAAGCCGGATGTTGATTGTATCGATAGGGCGGAAAGTCGTCTTGTCCAACGCGCCGGCGTAGGGCCCCTGCTTCACCTCAATCAACTCACATGATTCCAGGATCTCAAAGCCGTGTCCACCCGCTGCAAGGAGTATCACGTCTCCCTGTTCCAGGACACGGCTTTCCAGATAGGCCCTCGCCGGGCTGTAGAAGTCCACTCGCACCTTTCCGCTCTTGACAAACAAGACCTCGGCTGTCAGATGCACCTGTCGGGTGACCGCGTTGTGCACGTGAGGCTCGATGACGTGGCCCGAAGGGCGGCTCATATACGCCAGTTGTTGTGAGAACTGCGGCGGCGTAAAGAACTGAATCCCTTCCGCACGGTAAGCGGCACGGATTATCAGCGCTAGCATCTCGTCGTGGTACCGGACGACCTCTACCATCCTGCCTCCAACGGGAAGTTGACTCAGTCGCCTGCGCGTCTTCTTGCCAGCGTTTCGGTCCAAGTATCATGTAGCATCTTGAACCGCCACCCTGCTTCTTCCCCTCGCCGAAGGCAGTATTCCAGAACGTCCCCATGCACAGCACGGACATACTGCTCGGGGTCATCTTTCGGTACAAAGTGACTGAAGAAGGCTGGGTGCGCCTTCTCCAACACCGGCAACAGCTCCGCGTAGCTGTGCTTGGTGGAATTCGACCAGAACAGCACATCTGAGGGTGCCCGGCCGTCGAAACCCCACAGATGGACGCTCCTGGAGAGATTGCAGCATATGGGCAACAACAGCAGGTTCAACACATTTCCTAGATTCGGGAGCGTTGGATCATCCGTGAAACTGGTGTGCACTTCGCTCCTTGAGCCCACAGGCACCGGACAGAGTTGTTGCTCCAGGTGGGCCAGCTCACGGCGGACAATTACGTCGAAATGTGCGGGGTAAACAAAGATTGTCCGACTATTCTCTAGTCGTTTCTGCAGATCCGCTCTGAACTGGCGGGCAAATGCCGTATGGCCGAAATGATAGATGGCGTCACCTGCAACTATGATATCGGGGTTTATGTGCCCGTAAAGTTCAGGGTCCCGCACAATAGTGTTGCACACTATCCTGTAGCCATCATGCCAGTCTCTCTCAAGCGCGCGGGCGAGCGTTGGGCCTGTGCCAAACAGATAGCACCGTGGCCGTCGCTCAGCTTTCAGCCGTTCTATGACCTGCACTATACTCTGGGGCTCGAGTGCCGGTGCTGTACTTTCATCTTCAACGTAGTTGGCAGCGGCGATCCACGCCCAGCCATCCATTGGGTTGAGGTCAAAATCCACATTGAAAACGCCTGGCCTGAGCCTGGCAATTGGCGGTCTCCTCGCCGCGCTACCGAGCAACAGGGGGCTAGCCGACAACCATAGGCCCCATTTGCACCGTTCCATTTCAACCAAGCTCTTCACATTCGGCAGATAGAACGCCGCCCGCTCCCGAAGGTCACGCCTCTTCTCTTCCGAGGCTCCGTCCAGAAACAGGAGGTAACCTCGCGACCTCCACCCGGATGATGCCAGAACCGAAGTTATGCGCTGGGCGAGACACTTCGCCCCACGCAGCGCCGCGCCACGGATACTGCTCCTATTGAGTATTCCCACGGGCGTGCTACTCCGGATCATGTAGGCGGGAGCCGATTGCACCGTCGAATGGGTAGACTCCACCTGTCATAAGCGGGAACTCAGAGGACGCCAACATTAGGACGAAGGCCGCGACCTCCGACGTTGTGCCGATGGCCCTGGCCGGGTGCATGTCACGAAGCTTCTGCAGCAGATCCTCTCTTCCATCGAAGCCAGCTCGGAGCATGCCCGTATCGATGGCTGCTGGGCATACCGCATTGACCCTCACCCGCGGACCCAGGTCCACTGCCAATGCCCGAGTAAGTCCGACAAGAGCTGCCTTGCTGGTGGCGTAAGCAATAAAGCGAGGCTTGGTTAGCAAAGCGTGGATGCTGGCCACGTTCACGACACTGCCATGACAAGCCTCTAGCTCTGGCAAGAACTCCCGAACAAGAGCAAATGGTGCAACGACATTGACATTCAGACTCTGTGTCCAGTCTCCACCTCTAAGTTCTTCCGTTCGACCCAGCAACTGCACCGCCGCATTGTTTATCAGCGCATGGAGGGCCATGCCACCAATGGCTGAACGCACCTCTGATGCCACGGCCTCGGCAAACGCGTCATCTGTTGCCACCCGATTGAGATCCGCCTCTACAAAGGCGTCGATAGGTATCGAGGCATCCGGTGGCTTGATGTCGATGCCAATGACGCGATATCCGGCGTCATGGAAGGCTTGCAAAAGGGCACCGCCCAGGTACCCACTGCTGCCTGTAATCAGCGCGCACTTGTCGTTAGCCATTTAAGAAGCCTGCGAGTCTGGTGAGAGCGGCCTCGCTCGCGCGGCGGACGCCCTCGTGGGTATTGGAGGCATTGTGTGAGCCCAGGATGCACTGCTGCATCGCCAAGAGAGGCGAACTCAAGGGAAGCGGCTCAGTCTCAAACACATCCAGAGCGGCGCCGCGCACCTGCCCCGTTTGGAGAGCGCGTATAAGAGCTGTTTCGTCGATCAAGCCCCCCCTTGCCACGTTGACGACAAACACGCCCCACTTGGCCACCTCCAGCACCTTCTCGTTCAGCATGTGTCGGTTATCAGCATTCAGAGAGCAGGTGAAGACTAGGAAGTCCATTTCTGGCACCGACTCTGGCCACCTGGCTCGTGCCAAGCCCCCAATCCCGAGGTCACCCTCGACATTCGGGTCGTAGCCGGTGATCAGCAATTCGGATGCGGACAACCTTCGTGCGAGCTTACTACCGATGTCGCCAAGTCCGACGAGGCCTACCTTCTTGCCAGCAATGCTGTCACCAGGCGGCTTGGGCCACGAGCCCGACCGCACGTGTCGATCTATGAAGAACAACCCACGGGTGAGTCCTATCAAATAGGCCAGGGCCACGTCCGCAACCTCTCCGCCGAACATCTGTGGAGTGTTGCACACGTGAATATCCAAGTCCCGGCATGCTGAGAAATCAACATTGTCGACCCCAATGCCCCACTTGACAATACCTCGAAGGCGGCCCGCCCTACCCGCAGACAGCACCTTCCGCGTAATGGCGTCATCACCCGCAACCCAGCCATCGTATTCACCAATAGTGTGTTGGAGTGCGTCTTCGGTAAGGACCTGGACCACCTCTGCGCCCACCAATTCCAGGCCCCTCTCCCTCGCAAAGCCGACGAACTCCTCCAGCATCCCCAGCATGGGAGGGCACGTCACCAAGACCCTCACGCCTTGCCCTCCTGCCTCATTGCTGCACGTGCCTTGGCCGTGGCCTCGGCGATATCCCAATCTACTTGGTCGTCAATATCGATCGACTCAAGCCGCGGAGTCTCATATAGAATGGGGCGTAATCCAATCCGGGCATTTGTAGATCGGAAGCTTTCTCGGGTGAAGATGTAGAGGTTTGAATT
>JAUYEF010000015.1 GCA_030691635.1 Bacillota bacterium | reverse complement strand
TCGCCGGCCGTGTCGGCGCCATCACCGTGGTCCGCGCGCTTTTTGACGGGCTTGTATGGCACAACGCCGTCACGGGCAAGTTCGAGCCGCGGATCGCCAAGGAATGGACCCTCTCCAAGGACGGCAAGACATACTCGTTTGTGCTCAACCAGGGCGTGAAGTTCCACAACGGCCGCGAACTGGTCGCCGGTGACGTCAAGTACTCGATCGAGCGTGTGCTCAACCCGGCGAACGCGTCTCCCAACGCCGGCGGCTTCAGGGACATCCTCGGCGCCGAGGAGTTCGTGGCGAAGAAGGCCACGGAAGTCACAGGCCTGAAGGTGAAGAGCAAGTACGAGATCGACGTCACCCTCACCCGTGTCAACCCGATCTTCCTTTATGTGATCGCCGGATCGGCCGCATCGGTCGTGCCCAAGGAAGAAGTCGAGAAGAAGGGCGCGAACTTCGGCCACGAGCCGGTGGGCAGCGGCCCGTTCGTGTTCGTCAGCTGGAGGAAGGACGACCGGATCCTTGTCAAGGCGAACGAGACCTGGTTCAAGGGCAAGCCGAGCGTCGACGGCGTCGAGTTCAGGGTGCTGCCTGAGCCGGCAACTCAGGAGGCCGAATTCCTGGCCGGCAACCTTGACTACATCGTTCTCTCAAGCGTCCAGTACAAGAAGTTCACCGAAGACCCGAAGTGGAAGCAGTACGTGGTGAGCGTGCCTGAGCTGTTCACCAGGGCGTTCATCTTCAACGTCACCAAGAAGCCGTTTGACAAGGTTGAGGTCAGGCAGGCGGTCAACTACGCCATCGACAAAGCGGCCATCGTGAAGAGCGTGCTCTTCGACAAGGCCACGCCAGCCGTCGGCCTGCTGCCGCCCAGTCTTCCGGCCTACAACCCGAACCTGAAGGGGTTCGAGTATAACCCGACAAAGGCCAAGGAGCTCTTGACCAAGGCTGGCTACCCGAACGGGTTCGAGGTCGAGATCCTGTGCACCGACAACGCCAGCTGGGGCTTGCCGGCCGTCGAGGCCGCCATGGGATACCTCAGCAAGGTCGGCATCAAGTTCAAGCCGGTGCTGATGGACGGCAACACGATGATGGACCGCAGCCAGAAGGGCGACTTCGTGGTGTACGCGCACTCGACCGGCGGCGACGCCAGTTCCCTCGCCTACATGTACTACAGGTTCCACTCACAGTTCGCGGATGGGCTCGGCAACAGGTCCCGTTACCGGAACCCGCAGGTCGACAAGTTCCTTGACCAGGCGATGGCCGAGCCGGACGCCGCGAAGCAGATCGAGCTCATCAGGAAGGCCGAAGAGCTGATCACGAAGGACGCCCCGTGGTTCTGGTTCAACTACAACAAGGCCGCGATCGTACGCCAGCCGTGGCTTGAAGGCATCCAGACGATACCGACGGATATCGACTACCAGGTTCCTGAGGTAATGAAGATCAACAAGTAGCGCTTTCCGTGGGCGGCGCGGCACGTTGGTCGCGTGGGACCAGTAATCGGGCTGAGGCTGGTCCCGGGAGACCAGGTCCCCGCCCGCGGGTGGTCTGTGGTGACCAATGCGGGTTCAGCCTACAAGAAGCGTCCGGCCCTGTCCGCAGAACAAGACTGACGTACGGCCCCGGTCGCGCCGGGGCCCGCCGGAAGACTGCGAGAAGAGGTTCGCTGATGACCCGGTACCTTGCACGGCGGTTGCTCAGCATGATTCCAGTGCTCCTCGGGATCACCTTAATCACGTTCCTCGTGATGCAGGTGGTCCCGGGGGACCCTCTCCAGCTGATGGTGGACCCCAAAGGGCGCGAGTTGGACCCGGAGACGATCAGGGCCATAAAGGCGAAATGGGGGCTGGACCTGCCCGTTCACCTGCAGTACTTGCGTTTCTTGGGCAATGCCGTGCGTGGTGATCTGGGTTTCTCGTACAGGTTCAACCGGGACGTGAACATCACCGTGCTGGAACGTATCCCGGCGACCGCCACCCTGGCGATCGCGGCGATGCTGCTGGCAATGATAATAGGCGTCACGCTCGGGATAGCATCCGCGGTGAGGCACCGGACGTGGTTCGATGTGGGTAGCATGGTCTTTGCGCTCGCGGGAGTCTCCACGCCGATTTTCTGGTTGGGCCTGATGATGATGTACCTGTTCGGGGTCGTATGGAAGGTGCTCCCGCCGTCGGGCTACGGCACGTGGCGGAATCTGATAATGCCGTCGGTGGCCCTTGGGCTTTCATCGAGCGGCGTGCTTGCACGCCTGACCCGCTCGTCGATGTTGAACGTGGTCAGGACCGAATACATCACCACGGCCCGGGCAAAGGGTCTGTCCGAACGGACGGTCATCTACCGCCACGCGCTGAAGAACGCTCTCATCCCAGTCATAACCATACTTGGTGTGCAGACTGGGTCTCTCCTGTCGGGCGCGGTCGTCACCGAAACTGTCTTCGCCTGGCCGGGGGTCGGCAGGCTTCTCATGGAATCAATCATGAACCGCGACCTCCCCGTCATCCAGGGGTGCGTGCTTCTGATCGCGACGATATTCCTGTTTGTGAACGTTATTGTGGACATCAACTACGCGCTCATTGACCCTCGGATAAGGTATCGCTAGCGTAAGGAACGCGCTGGCATCTGGAGAGATAAGATGATGGTCGGTGTTGAGAGGCAGAAGGCCATACCGGTGCAGGACGACCGCTCTGAGGCTGAGGGCATGAAGATGCTGTGGCGGCAATATGCCCGGAACCGCAGCGCCATTGTTGGCTCGGTTGTGGTTATGGCCATCGCGCTTCTCGCCATATTCGCCCCGGTGCTCACGCCTTACCACCCGTCCGAGGACTTCGATCTGAGCCAGACGCTGCTTCCTCCCGGTTCGAAAGGGCACCCGCTCGGCACGGACACCAACGGGCGCGACTTGCTGTCCAGGATGCTGTTCGGGGCCAGGATCTCACTGACCATCGGGCTGGTGGTCCAGGCGATATCTGTCACGATAGGGACGACGGCCGGCCTCCTGGCGGGCTATCTGGGCGGGCGCGTGGACGAAGTCTTCTCCGGCGTGATCAACATAATCTACTCCTTCCCCAGCCTGCTCTTCGCTATCGCCACAATGAGCGTGCTCGGGCCCGGGCTGTACAACATATTCTTCGCGCTGGGGTTCATCGGGTGGGCGACGGTGGCGAGACTGGTCCGGGGAGAGGTGCTTTCCGCAAAGAGCAGGGACTTCATCGAGGCTGCGCGGGCCAGCGGCGCGACTCCGGCAAGAGTCATGCTGCGCCACCTGCTGCCGAACTGCCTCGGCCCGATCGTGGTCGTCGGCACGCTTGGCGTGGCCGGCGCGATTATGTCAGAAGCGACCCTGAGTTTCCTCGGGCTCGGCATCCAGCCTCCCGCCCCAAGCTGGGGATCAATGCTGAGCCGGGGACGTGAGTACATATGGATCGCCCCACACCTGACCATCATCCCCGGCATCGCGATATTCATCACCGTGCTGGGCCTGAACCTGCTCGGCGACGGCCTGCGGGACATCTTCGACCCGCGGTTGAAGGAGTAACCACGCCCCTCAAGCGCAACCGTCTGGCCCAGTCCCACCGCGCCGGCCCGCTACGCCCCGACGGCCCTACGCCCCTGCAGCGTGAATCCGCCTGCTCTCGGCCTTGAACATCGCCCCGTAGAGCACGCCTGCGACGACGTACATCAGGCCCGCGAGACTGAACACCAGCTCGTATCCGAACCAGCCGATAAGCAGGCCGCCCAGCCAGGCGCCGGCCGCCCACGGGAGCTGCCACGCAACCTGGTCAATACTTGCCATGACTGGCTGTTCTTCCTTCGTGACTGCTTCCATCGAGAAGCGCTGCCGCAGCGGGCCGGTCGACATAGTCGTAAACTCCCTGAGCACCATCATCGCGCCAGCAAACCACAGCACCCGTGAGAAACCGGTGGCTACCAGCATCGGCGCCGCCGCAATGATCGTTATGGAGATGGCCCGTGTCATACCCAGCGTGCGATGCAGGGCCGGCGAGAGCAGACAGCCCACTGTGCAGGCAAGGTTGACAAGCGCGTTTATCGAGCCGACCGCCGCAGTATCCGCGTTCAGCCGCGTCTTGAGCAGGACAGGGATGAACGGCACGAAGAGACCGCACCCCAGGGCCCAGGCCACCCTGGTCACGCACAGCTTCTTGATGGTGCCGGCGCTGGGAAGGTTGAAGAAGCCGCGCTGGGCACCGTCACCTGCCGCGACCGGCCGCGCCTCGCGGATGTAGGCAAGCGGCACCGTGGCCAGGAACCTGAAGAAGACGCCGACCAACAGGGCATTCCGGAACGCGGGGAGCGACTCCGCGGCCATCCCCGTGAGCCGGCCGACGAGCTCAGGCAACCTTCCGGCTCCGACGCTGCCGATGATGAACATGGCAAAGACGGCCATGAAGTTCAGGCTAAAGAGGTGGCTCCTCTCCTCGGGCCTGCTATTCTCCATAATGAATGGCGATTCGGATACGATCAGGAGCGCCTGAAAGACACCATACGCCGCGTTCGTGGCGATCAGGACCGGTTCCGCCGGGCGCATCACCTGGGCAAGCGTGAACGCGGCGCCCGACAGCTATGACAGGATGATGAAAGGCTTCCTGCGCCGTCCCCGTAGGGCAAGGCCTGCCGGTATAGCCATGAGGCCTATCGCCAGAGAGGTGACCGATGAAAACAGGCCAATCCGGTCTTCCATATACCCCAGTTTCACGAGGTAAAGAGGGAACAGCACGTTCGCGACCGACCACGAAGCCCCGGTGATAACGCCGAGCAGAAGCCACATCTTGGCATTGTGGGAGAGGGATTTGATCATCCGCGCGTAGCCGGTGAGGAGAGACATAATGTAATCCTCCGGTGGTCGCCCTTTGGGCGCAAGCCCTAGGAATATACCTCAGCGCCTGGGTGTTGTCAATCGAAGGGCAGTCCATCGTGTAGCCGGACAGCGATATTGTCATAGCTAAGTGTGCAACGAATATGTCACCTCATGGACAAGCAGACATTTTCGATGAGCCTCAAGGAGAACTCCCGGTTGTTGATCGCGGCATCGGTGGACCGCGGCGAGAGACAGGTCAATGAGGCTGCCCGGTTGCTCAACATCTAACCCGCCAAGTTAGACGGCTGCTCAAGGCCCTGCGTGCTGAGGGCGCCCAGGGTCTGGCCCATGGTAATCGCGGTCGTGAACCGACCAACGCACTGAGCAACGAACTCAAGTCCCAGATCCTACGGCTGCTGTGCACCGACTACGCCGATCTCAACAACCAGCATGCCGCGTCTCATGCTGGCGCGGCGCGACAACATCACTGTCTCACGCATGACCATCTCGCGCATGACGGTCTCACGCATGACGGTCTCACGCATACGCCGGCAGGCTGGCCTGCCCAGCCCCGTGCGCAGGCGCCAAGCCGGAGCTCACCATTGGCGTCAGCGCATGCTGCACCCCGGAGTGCCGGTGCAGATGGACGGTACCCAGCATGCCTGGTTCGAGCAGCGGGCTGCGCCCTGCTTGCCTTTGGCTGTATACCGGGAGAATCGTGTCCCCGCGGCAGGATGTGCGATCGAATCCTCCCTGGAGGGCGCATACCGGGAGAATCGTGTCCCCGAGTTCGACAGTGTTTGGGCACACGCGGAATAGCCGTCAGGAGAACCCCCAGCGTACAGCATACCAGCCCAGCAGATTCGGGTGGTTTTTGCATATATCATAGATACACGTTATGGAATATAATACTTGCACGGTGCCGC
>JAUYEF010000270.1 GCA_030691635.1 Bacillota bacterium | reverse complement strand
CCATGGTACCTAGACTGGACCCTTACTTGGCTCTGGCAAGCGTCAATGAATGTGGCGGCCGGGGGTACTATTGTCCTGGCTCTATTCCCAGAGTTGACTCGGCCCAGTGCGCTTCAAGAACGCAATAGCGTTCTCGACGTGGCATCCAGAATCGGACGTGTCACACTTGTCGAGGGAGCCCTGACATATGACACCCCGCGGTTCGAGGCAGAGGCGCTTCTTAAGTGTGGGATCCCCGTGCCGACACGGTGGCGACGGGCGGACCTTCTCAGTGTGGAGGTTTCTGCACCCTGGCCTGGACCACCGCCCCAACGGCCGCCGAAGGCAGAAGAGTGGGAACGATTCGTTATTGGGACACAGGTCGTCAAGCTGCGCACGTCCCCTGGAGGGACGCCTGGCTGCCCAGTAGAACCTGTAGACGGCTATGCCGACTACATACTGCCTAGCGTCAGCATGTGCGCTCCCCACCGAGACCTTATTGATCTTTGGACGTCGCGGAATCGTGTCGCGAGAGTGGGAGAGAGGGCAATCGTTCGCTCGGCTTTGGGACACCTTCAGAGCGCAATGGGCTCACGCGAGGTTCGGACGCCTGTTGAGATCACGGAGGTGCCTTCTTTTGAGCTTGGGCAAGTGTCTCCAGCGCTCTCTGATGTTCTCTGCCTCTAAATCCACGGAGGGCACAACCACCATGGCGGACACGTTGGTGATGCGGTTCTCGGACTACGAGGCCAACACGATCAGTGAGCACCAACAGGTGATCGCGGCCGCGGGATCGGTCTGGTGGGGCTGGTGGGCGAAGAGCTTTGAACCAAAACGGATGGATATCCTTCAACAGGTGGCCGCACGGTGTCCGTTAGATGTTGGCCTGCTAGAGCGTGGGGCCCGCCGGTACTACAAGGCTTCTTGTGTTGAGATCGCGTGCTCTCCCGACGGCAGGCGGGTTCCCAGTCCAGACCCCGGCATCACTCCGCTCTACTATCGTGAGTCAAGACATCCAGCGTGGCTCAAGATCACGAGGATAGAATCAGCACTCTGGAGCACGTTTGCCTATAGTTTTGGAGGCATACCCAGTGGGGACGCAACACTCTTTGGTGTACAGCGAACATCTACCGACAGAGCCAGGCTGGAACAGGCCACGCGCGTCGCGGAGGAGGAGATCAACACACCAGGAGATTCGATCCTCCATCTATCAGATATCCACTTCGGTGACGACCATGCGTTCCCCGTGGCGACACAGGACCAGCCCACAAGACAACCCAGCCTGGCGCGCATCTTGGCCGAGAGGATTGCGGCGTCGGGGGCATTCCGAATAGGGGTTGTTGTGCTGAGCGGAGACTTCATCACGCGGGGCGACGCGAACGGCTACAATGGAGTTCACGCATTCCTAAGAGAACTGCTGCCGGCGCTGGGTCTCGACAAAGAGCATGTCGTAATGGCTCCGGGTAATCACGATCTTCCACTGCGGGATCCTGCATCGCCCACACGAGATTATTCACACGAGGAACACTTCCGGATGTTCCTCCGGGCGTTCTATGGAGCGGACATTCAGGAGATCGAGCGTTTGTGCAGCTACAACACGCGCTCCGGTTGGCACCTCAACTTCGTAGTCATGAACTCGGCACGTCCCAGGGATCGTGCAACGATGGACTATGGCTATGTGGGTCAGGATAGGTACTTACCCTACCTGCAACGTCTCGCACGCCTAAACGGAGGGACTACCGTGGCGGAGGCTTTCAGGGCCCGGGTAGTCAACCTCGCGGTTCTGCATCACCACTTGTTGCCAGCGACGCTCGTGACTCGGCCAGAGGTTCAGCGTCCTGTAAGCCTTACCCTTGACGCGGGTCAGCTTGTCGCTGACCTGTGTGAGGCCAAAGTCGCTGTGGCTCTCCACGGACACCAACACGTGCCGTTCCTTGGCAGCACCGCGAGGGCACGGAAGACCGGCGACACATGGCACGGCCATACCGCTCCCCTGTACGTGGTAGGAGCCGGTAGCGCGGGGGCGAAGTCGGAGCGCCTATCCGATGAGATGCGTTACAACAGTTACGGAGTATACACGCCGACGGACGAGGGTGTCAGAATCTACATGGAAGAGTACTCTCCTGCACGAAATCCGCGTGAGTATATGGACGCGAGTATTCGCCTCGTCGACCATTAGCCCACAGTGTCCTTTTGGCAAGTCTACACTCACCAGGGTGTGAGCGCTAGCCTAAAAGCCACCCACGTGCGAGATGGCGTGATGTGATGTTTAGTACCTAAACCCAAGAAGCCCGCCGTCCTCGGTGGCGTCTGTCAGAACCAGTCGTCGGAAGGGGGTAATGCTGAAACCCGGGGAGAAATCGGACTCCGGCAGGGAGTCGGAATTTAATGCGCAAATGTATTGGAACCCTAGTCTAGCTGATTCCGCTGAAGCTCGTTCGAGCGCAAGGGCCTTTTGTCTTTCATCAACGCCATCAAACAGAGTGCTGTCGTGAATCAGAACGCCTGGCGAGATGGACTTGCCCGACCAAAGCTGTGCCAACATGAGGTCGTAGCAGAATATCTTCATATTGCCGATTCCACTGCTCCCTGAACGAAGGATCTCGACGTCGAAACGAAACCCGTTGGCATCGACGTCAAGTACCAGGTTGCCCGGAACGTTGTACAAGGCCTCTGAGTTGGTGTTGAACAAGGTGATCGCGCGCTCCCTTTGCGCTCGACGCTCATCAAAGTCGCGACGAGCTCGCTGTAGCAGCAACTCTCTCTTTATTCGAAGATTGCTACGGCTTTCTTCGAGTTGTCTGAGGTTGCGCAGCCGCGTCTCGACCTCGTTGCGTTGGGCAACTGCGCTCAGATGTCGTTGTTGAAGTCGGTTGTATTCGTCCAGAGCTCTATGGGAGTTAAGTATTCCCATCAGTCCTGCCCGCGCTTCAGTTTGCTGGGCAACGACGTTCTGGCGTTTGCGGATGTTGTCCTGCAGTCGCACCAACTCCCGCTGCAGAAAGCTCCTTCGGTTCCCGACCAACTGGCGATGGAACTCCAGCACCTCGTCTAGACGGCGTATCACGAGATTGGGAAGCACCAACCCAACTTGCCCGAATAGCTCTATCAGTTCGCTATTGGATGGCTCACGTTCTTGAGTCAGGCTGGCTTGGTAAAGGGCCAGGACTCGCCTGTCAGCAATGTTGCCGTTGGTCAGTTCGTGTAGCTCTTGTGTGAGTTGGTCAGCAGACCGCTCAATTTCTTCATACTGTGGGTGTACTCGAAAGCTCTGGAGTTCCGTCCTTTGGCGGGCAGTCTCAACATCTAGGCGCACCTTCGCTGCCTCTAGATCCCCGATGGTTCCCAACATCCC
>JAUYEF010000239.1 GCA_030691635.1 Bacillota bacterium | reverse complement strand
AGAGTGACGATGGTGTTGTTGAGATGAACCAGAACACGACGTCCCTGCTTCTCGACAAAGTTGACTTCCTTAGGGTCAACGTACACGTACCCCACGTCTGTCCGGAAGAGTAGCCTCTCCATCCGACCGTACCTCCGCCCGGCCTGATTGCGGAATGAACCCAGGCCCAGACATCCTATACCTCCGCTGTGTTACTACGGGTAATGATAACTCAGCATATTATATGTGAATATCCGCGTTTAGAATATAACTGATGCGGGGGTCTGTTGTGTCGAGGTGGGTCGTAAGGTCTCGCCTACCTTTCGACACAGTTGTCCGGGTAGGAGGGGCGGGCCGACAGGCTCCCGCCCCTTCACTCTGCACGCCCTGTTCAGTACGGATAGAGAATGATCTCCTGGGGCAGGAACGAATTGGCGGCCGGCATCAAGTTGAACCAGATGACCGTCTCACTGGAGCCAAGCGTGTGCTCAGACAGCACGTACCCATAGTTGATACTGGAGTAGGGTCCGTATCCTACGATGCTTCCTCCCATGTTTGCTGCGCCAGCGACAGTGTTGTTGCAGCGGGGGCGTATGAGGACTGCTAAACGACGCCCGTCGGTGCTCTTTACCCTCAGCTCAAACCTGTACAGTGCTCCGTAGTTGCCTGGGAGAAACTCACCGATCCCGGTTTCGCCCACGGTAGTTGGCATCCAACCATCCCAGCTGGAGGTGTTCAATGTGTCGTTGGTGCTGTCGGAATCGAAGAAGTGACCGATCCGGATCCTGCGGATGCCTTGAGCGGTGTCGTATGCGTAGTAGGAGGAGTTGCTCATCATTCTCTCGCCACGGAATATGCCCTTGGCCTTGAAATCCTCGTCTGATGAGCCATCCCGGCCGGACTCGGTCGGCCAGTAGAAGTTAGGAAAGCCAGTAAGGATACTCTGAGAAGATGGCACGGCCACGATCCACATTCTGAACTGGGCGTTTGCGGAAACGTCATATATGGCGTTGATGTTCTGGCTGTTGGTCAAGGTCTTTGCGGGCAGGGATGAATCCAGCTGTGTATAGGTGGTGGCTGTAACAGGCTCTGATATGGCCGATGGGAACCAGCGTTGCTCGGCCTGTTTTCCGACATTGGGGTAATCAGTGCTGGGGTCAGCAATGCCTCGCTTGGAGATCGTTACCGTCACAGACCCACCGCTATAGGGAGCGACCACGATCCCAAGCTTGATACTCTGCCCGGTGCTGTTGGTATGGGCCAGGAATATCCTCGAGCTGCCTGACGGGCAGACCTTGCCGAACAACAGAGTCTGCTTGCCGGCATAAACAGCAGGGACATTCTCGGGGTTATTGCTGTATAGAAGCTGAGCGCTGTTGGTTCTGGAGATATCGTGGTTTGTATAGTCGCCTGACCCGAGCCAATACGCGTCGCCCACGGCCGCCTCTGCTACCTGGATAGAGGACATAAGCACCAGGCACAGAGATAGAAAAGCACTCAGGAACCACTTGCGGTTGTACCTAACCACCCTAATCCCTCCCGTGTCTTGGCAGCGTTCTGCTGCCTGAAAGGAGGTTCACAGATGGTCAGTTACACCCTGTGACGTAAGTGCATGATGTCAGATAATGCCCTCAATCAGTCCGGGCATGGGACCGATCGGCAGGGAAGTAAGCACAAGAATGATTTGGGATATTGCGGGAGGCATAGCCTAACGAGAACACTGAGAAACTCCGCCGGGGTCTTGTTCGTGGAGGCGACAGGTCAGAGCCGCCGCCCCGCCGCGCCCAGCCCAAGCGGGATAGGGTATACTGTTCGTATGACTGCGAGGAGGCTTACATTGGATACCGCGCCTCTCCTGGCCAACCTCAACTCCCAGCAACGTGAAGCAGCCACATATCTAGGCGGTCCGGTCCTTGTCTTCGCGGGAGCCGGCAGCGGCAAGACGCGGGTGCTCACATACCGGATCGCGCACCTGCTTTCCATGGGGATACACCCTGCGAACATCCTTGCCATCACGTTCACCAACAAAGCTGCTGAAGAGATGAAAGGGCGGGTCCAGAGCCTGCTCGGACCGCAGAAGGATCTCTGGATCAGCACATTCCACTCGCTTTGCGCCCGGCTCCTGAGGAGGGACGGGCACCTGATAGGGCTCGACCGGTCCTTCGTCATCTACGATACGCAGGACCAGATGACCGCCATTAAGCAGGTCATTGGAGACTCGGGGCTCGACTCGAAGCGCTACCAGCCGGGCTCTGTGCTTGCCCAGATCAGCGCGCAGAAGAATGAGCTTGTGGACGCGGAGGAGTACGAGCGCAGGGCGCAGGGTTTCTACGAAGAACGCATCGCACAGCTGTACAAGCAATACCAGCGGCTCCTGAACAAGAACGTGGCCCTGGACTTCGATGACCTGCTTGTGAAAGCATGTGAACTGCTCCAGGGCTCCCGACCGGCGAGAGAGCACTACCAGGAGAGATTCCACCACATACTTGTCGATGAGTACCAGGACACGAACCATGCGCAGTACATGCTGGTCTCGCTGCTGGCGCAAAAACACCGGAACCTGCTCGTGGTCGGCGATGACGACCAGAACATCTATACGTTCCGGGGAGCCTCGCTTCGCAACATACTTGAGTTTGAGAAGGACTACCCAGAGGCGAAAGTCATCAGGCTTGAGCAGAACTACCGCTCCACCCAGAACATCCTGGATGCTGCCTACTACGTCGTGAAGAATAACGCCCAGCGGGTGGGGAAGCGTCTCTGGACCGAGAACCCGCAGGGCCAGCGCGTGGTCCTTAGGACCCTGCTTGACGAGTCCGAAGAGGGGCAGTTCGTCATAGACGAGATACTCTCGCTTCGCTCAAGCCAGGGCCTCGCCTGCAAAGACTTCGCGGTCCTCTACCGTACTCACGCGCAGTCGCGAGTCTTCGAGGAGTCCTTGATCCGCAGAGAGGTCCCGTACATCATCGTCGGGGGCATAAGGTTCTACGAGCGCAGGGAGATCAAGGACATACTGGCTTACCTGCGGCTTATCACCGGCTCCAGCGATTTCATCAGCCTTGAGCGCATCATAAACGTACCGAAGCGCGGCATAGGCGAGGCTACACTGGCGAGGATCGAGGGGTTCTCAAGAGAGAAAGGCCTGCCCGTGGTGGAGACGCTCTCCCTGGCGCAGGATATCCCAGGCCTTGCCGGACCGGCGCGTTCGAAGGTAGCCGCGTTTGGAAAGATGCTCGAAGGGCTGATGGAGGACTTCGCCGGCAGGACAGTGTATGAGACCACAGAAGCGGTGCTAGGCCGCACGGGCTATGCGGATGCGCTGAAGGCCGACGGCTCGATTGAAGCCATCACCAGGCTGGAGAATATCGAGGAGTTCCTCACGGTAGCGCTTGAGTTCGACAGGCGTGGCGAGGGAGGTCTCCAGGAGTTCCTGGAAGGGGTCTCGCTCGTGTCCGATATCGACACTGTCGATGAAAGAAAAGACGCAGTCATGCTGATGACACTTCATTCGGCCAAAGGCCTTGAGTTTCCGGTGGTTTTCCTGGTGGGCATGGAGGAAGGGGTTTTCCCGCACGCTCGCTCAATCGGGGAAATGGACCAGATCGAGGAAGAACGCAGGCTCTGCTATGTGGGGATGACCAGGGCCAAGAGGCTTCTGTACATGGTGCACACCCAGGTACGCACCCTGTACGGCAGGACGACCCAGGGCATCAGGTCCAGGTTCATAGAGGAGATACCAGCCGAGCTGCTCGAGGCGCCTGACCAGGTTGCAGCCGCGGGTGTGAATCAAGAGACAGGCGGGGAACGCTGGGGAACTGGCGGTGGGTCCGGCGGGCCCGCGCAGCAAACGTCGCCAAACAGGCGCGACCAGTCGTACGAGTCTCCCCGGCGGAAAGCTCAATCCAAATGGGAGCCGCCGCCCTTTTCCGGCGAAACCGAGTTCCGGGTTGGGGATAGAGTCGTGCACCCCAAGCTCGGGCCAGGAACGGTCGTATCGGCGAAGGGTGCTGGCATGGACACTGAAGTCAGTGTCGCGTTTCCGGGCAAGGGCATAAAGACCCTGATCGCCCGCTACGCGAACCTCACCAAGGAGTGAGAGCATGCTTCGCTTTGATGAGGCCAGGAGGAGAGCAGACGAGCTCCGGGAGCTGATCAGGTATCACGACCACAGGTATCATGTGCTGGACGCACCCGAGATCTCTGACGCAATCTACGATGCGCTCGTGCGAGAGCTCGTCGAGATAGAGAAAGACTACCCCGAACTGGTCACCCCTGACTCCCCGACGCAGCGAGTCTCGGGCGCGCCGCTCGAGGGGTTCGCGACGGTCTCCTTCAGCGCCCCGGTGCTCAGCCTCTCGAATGCGTTTTCCGAGGAAGAACTCTACGCTTTCGACAGGCGCATCCGCCAGATAGCCGGCGAGCGGCCCGTCAGGTATGTGGTAGAGCCGAAGATCGACGGGCTTTCCGTGATCCTGCGTTACCGTGACGGTGCCTTTGTACAGGGCGCCACCCGCGGCGACGGGCGGACCGGCGAGGACGTCACTCGGAACCTGCGTACCGTCAAGTCGATCCCGCTTGTCCTCAACAATCCGCCGGCCTTCCTCGAAACACGCGGCGAGGTGTACATGCCGAAGGCCGAGTTCGCGCGCCTCAACCGCGAGCGCGACGAGCGAGGGGAGATGCCTTTCGCGAACCCGCGCAACGCCGGCGCAGGCTCGCTCCGGCAGCTTGATCCGAAGGTGACGGCCAGCCGGGCGCTCGACAGCTTCATCTATGAGATAAGGGCTGCGGATGGGGCTCCTGCAGTCGCGACGCACCTCGGCGCACTGGACCTGCTGCATGGTTGGGGCTTCAAGACACCACCGCGCACGGCTTTCTCGACGGCAGAGGAAGTCGCTGTTTACCTGCGCGAATGGTCCGAGAAGCGAGATGAGCTCCCGTTCGAGATAGACGGCATGGTCATCAAGGTGGACGACCTTGAACTCCACGACGCCCTTGGGGCCACTTCGCATAGCCCCAGGTGGGCGCTGGCATACAAGTTCCAGCCCGAGCGGGCGATCACCACTGTCAACGACATCATCATAACCGTCGGCCGGACAGGGGTGCTCACTCCCACAGCCATTCTGGACCCGGTCCGGGTCGGCGGCTCCACCGTGAGCCGCGCCGTGCTGCACAACGAGGACATCATCAGGGAGAAGGACGTCAGAGTCGGCGATGTGGTCGTGGTGCACAAGGCCGGAGAGGTGATTCCCGAGGTAGTTGAGGTGCTGAAGGAGAAGCGTACGGGGAGGGAGCAGGAGTTTCACTTCCCGGAGACTTGCCCGGCCTGCGGAGACCCGGTCTACCGCTTTGAAGGCGAGGCCGCGCACAGGTGCGTCAACGTCGCCTGCCCTGCGCGCCTGTATGAGAGCCTCATCCACTTCGCTTCCAGGGACGCGATGAACATCGAGGGCATGGGCCCATCGTTGATCAACCAGCTGTTGCAGAACGGTATGGTCAAAGATCCCGCGGACATATACTTCCTTACTCAGGACCAGATAGAGTCGCTTGAGAGGATGGGCAAGAAGTCCGCTGAAAACATCATGCGGGCGATAGAAAACTCCAAGCAATCGTCTCTATCTAGACTTGCCTTCGCTCTCGGCATCAAACACGTTGGCCTGAGAGCCGCAAACCTTCTGGCTGAGCGCTTTGGCGGCTACTGGCGCCTGTTGGAGGCCGGCTACGACGACCTTGTGGGCATTGAGGGGATGGGGGACGTCATTGCGCGTAGCGTGCTGGCGTTTACGTCTTCGAAAGAGGCGGGGATTCTCGGCGACAAACTTGAGCGCGCCGGTGTGAGACTCGTCGAGGAGCAAAGGCCCGCCGCCCGCGGCGCTCTTGGAGGGATGCAGATCGTGCTCACCGGGACATTGCCGACAATGACCAGGAAACAGGCTGAAGACCTCATCGTGCAAAACGGTGGACGGATCATGTCGTCGGTTTCCGGGAAGACGGATTTCGTGCTGCTGGGCGACAACCCGGGCTCCAAGCTCGACAAGGCCGGGCAACTCGGAATTCGGATCATCGATGAAGAGGAATTCCGCAATCTGCTGGCTAAAAGATAAGCACATGTGAGCAGGAGAAATGGAAGGCGGGCAGAAACAAGAATCAATTGTGCTGGCTGTTAAGTGTTGTGGCATTACGTTTCGGGAAGGGAGTTTTCCTTGATGGCTGAGCGTCTGCTAGAAGTAAAGGGCCTCAAGACATACTTCTTCACGAGCGATGGGGTCGTCCCTGCCGTCGATGGTATAACGTACCACGTGGACAAAGGCGAGACGCTTGGTATCGTCGGCGAGTCCGGTTGCGGCAAGAGCGTCACGTCGCTTTCGGTGATGCGGCTCATCCCGGATCCGCCCGGCAAGATCACGGCCGGGCAGATCTTCTTCGAAGGAGAAAACCTGCTGGAGAAATCCGGGTCCGAGATGAGGAAGATCCGAGGCAACCAAATATCGATGATCTTCCAGGAGCCGATGACTTCGCTGAACCCGGTCTATACGGTCGGAGACCAGATTGCCGAAGCGATTGAGCTGCACCAGGGGCTCAATCGCCGCGATGCCATGGACAAAGCCGTCGGGATGCTGAAACTCGTCGGCATCGCGCTGCCGGAACGGCGAGTCAAGGAGTACCCTCACCAGTTGAGCGGTGGTATGAGGCAGCGCATCATGATAGCCATGGCGCTGTCCTGCAACCCGAAGCTTCTTATCGCCGACGAGCCCACCACTGCCTTGGACGTCACGATCCAGGCACAGATCCTTGAGCTGATGAAGGCGCTGAAGAAAGAGCTCGGGATGGCCATCATGCTGATCACTCACGATCTGGGGGTCATCGCAGAGATGGCCCAGCGAGTCGTGGTCATGTACGCAGGCAAGATCGTGGAGGAAGCGGATGCGATAAGCATATTCCGCAGCCCGCTTCACCCATATACCGAGGGCCTCTTGAAGTCGATCCCAAGGCTCGACCGCGCCAAGGGAAGGCTGCACGTGATTGAAGGTGTGGTCCCGAACCCGCTGTACATGCCGGAGGGGTGCAGGTTCCACCCGAGGTGCCCGTACGCGATGGACATCTGCAAGGCCCAGGAGCCAGACGTCATGCAGGTCTCGGAGGAACGCCAGGTAGCCTGCTGGCTCAAGAGCAAGTTGGCGAAGGAGGTAGCGTCATGACTTCTTCAGGGAGCACTTCCTCAGGAGGCAATGTGCTTGTAGAGGTAAAGGACCTCAAGAAGCACTTCCCGATAACCGGCGGGGTCTTTTCGCGGGTTGTGGGTCACGTGAAGGCGGTCGACGGCGTCTCGTTCCAGATCAGGAAGGGTGAGACGCTGGGCCTCGTGGGAGAGTCCGGCTGTGGTAAGACGACACTCGGCCGGGTCGTCCTGAGACTGGCCGAGCCCACTTCGGGTGAGGCGTTGTTCGAAGGCAAAGACGTGTTCTCCCTGGGCAAGGAAGAGATGCGGAAGCTGCGCCGTGAGATGCAGATCATCTTCCAGGACCCTTACGCTTCGTTGAACCCCAGGATGACGGTCGGCGACATCATCGGTGAGCCGCTTGAGATACATGGCGTCGCGACCGGGGCGCAGAAGGAAGCGCGCGTCAGGGATCTGCTGGACGTCGTGGGGCTTGCCTCCTATCATATCCGGCGCTACCCGCATGAGTTCAGCGGCGGCCAGCGTCAGAGAATCGGTATCGCCCGGGCGCTCGCGCTGAATCCAAAGCTGATCATCTGCGACGAGCCGGTCTCGGCTCTTGACGTGTCGATCCAATCGCAGATCCTGAACCTGCTGGAGGACCTCCAGGGCCAGTTCGGGCTGACGTACCTGTTCATCGCGCACAACCTCTCGGTCATCAAGCATATCAGCGATAGAGTCGCGGTCATGTATCTAGGTAAAATCGTTGAAATGACCAACGAGGCAGAGCTGTTCCGAAACCCGAAGCACCCGTACACTGAGGCGCTGCTCTCTGCGGTGCCGGTGCCGAACCCGGAGATAAAGCGGCAGAGGATAGTGCTCGAAGGCGATGTGCCGAGCCCTGTGAACCCGCCGTCAGGCTGCAGGTTTCACACCAGGTGCAGGATCGCGCAGGAGATCTGCAAGCAGAAAGAGCCTCCGTGGGAGGAGAAATCGCCGGACCACTGGTATACGTGCCACTTGAGGTAGACGCACGGGAAGCACGGCCTGGGGTGTATGTGGGGCTGTTCCACAGGTTGTGGGATGGCCCCTTGGTTCTGATCACCGAAGCCAAAGGGCTGATATCACGTGAATGGATGAAGGCCCGGTTCTACTTATGGGCTCCGTCAGGCTAACGTGACTGATTGGCAGTCCGTTCTACGGAAAACCGGATGCCCATCAGTCCGTCGATTCGCCGGCAACCGGTAGTCTGGTCGAACGTTTGAGGCCGACGTGACTGATTGGCAGTCCAATCTGCGGAAAACCGGGCGCCCATCAGTCCGATTGCAGGCAACCGGTAGTCTGGTCGAACGTTTGAGGCCGACGTGACTGCCGGGCAGCCCGTTCCAGCGGAAAACCGG
>JAUYEF010000219.1 GCA_030691635.1 Bacillota bacterium | reverse complement strand
CAGGTCGGCCTGGCCGGCGTGTCCGGAGGCGTGGCTGCGCAGACGGCCGTGCACGCCCAGCAGGCCCAGCCAGTTGTTCAGGCGTCGCTCGTCCTGGGCCTACTCCTCGCTGTGCGCCTCGCTGGCAGAGCAGAGTGGATGAACAGAGCGTCATCCCCAGCGCCCGCTTCCGGGCCAGCGCCCGCGCCCGGATCACTGCCCACGCCCAGGTCAATCAGGTTGTGGATGTCCCAAAAGGAGAGCGCCAGCATGAGACTGGAGCGCGCCGACCGCAGCTCGTCCGCAGTCCCCACGGTGGGCCACCTCAGCACGTGGCGTTCCCACGTCGGGTAGTCCTGGTCCCGGTAGGTGCCGCTGCCTTTGCGCTCCTTGAGGATCAGGATCGGCTCCTTCATCGGGTCGGGTACCAGCGGATGCCGGCCGTGCAGGTGCTCCAGCAGGAACGCGTCCTGGGGGGAGGACGACCAGGGAGCGGCCGGTCTCCCTGGCGATGCCTAGGAGTGTGTCCGAGTAATCGATGTGCTCAAAAAACGACCTCGTAGAATGCCCCAGGATCAACGATCAGCGACCGGGAGGGGTTTTGCTACCCCCGAAAACGGCCATTTTGGTATTACTCGGACACACTCCTGATATGGACGAGCCGGTCAAGACCGGGCTTGTGGTAACATCATTCGCCGCTCTCCTTGGGCTTCCTGAGAACACCTGGTCCCGGACGCGAGGCGCTTCTCGACGGTGAATCACACTGATATTCGCGGATTACCTGCTCAGAGGCAGGCAGAGCCGCATGATTAGGAGTCGTCGGGAGCTGCCTCGATCTAGCGTCGTGGGTCATCGCCAGCTTCCGCCTTTGTGCCACATAGGAGTCCCGAGGGTTCTCCGTACCGCTGCCTCGCGTCCGGGACCAGCACCGTCCGAAAGACCTGCCGGCGCCTTAGGCGGCCGCCTTTTCAGGAAAGTGTTGCGCGATCGCCCACACGAAGCCCGCCAGTTCGCGCGCCACCGCGACCACCGCCACTTGGGCCGGCTTGTTCCGGCTCATCAGGCGCCAGAACTTCCGATGCAACCGATCCTGGGCCTTGCAGGCGATGCGGAGCACCTCCGGCGGGCACCCCTTACGGCGGGCCGCCAGAGCGGGACCGACGATATTGCGCTGCCGGTAGGCCCAGGCAGCCTCCACCAGGATACGGCGGAGGTGGGCATTGCCCGTTTTCGTGATCCCTCCGCGCCGGACGCGCTCGCCACTACTGCGTTCGGCACTGACGAGTCCGGTGAGGCCCATATAGGAGGGCGCCTGGCCAAACCGGCGGAAGTCCTGGGTCTCCACCACCAGCGTCAGCGCCCCCAGTGTGTCGACGCCCTTCAGACACCGCAGGGACCGCACCGGGATGCGGTAGCGGTCCTGCCCGGCCAGATCCACGATCTGCTGGTCGACGGCCTCGAGACGGGCTTCGACGTCCTCCAGCGTTCGCATGTAGGCGTCGAAGGTCTGCTGCAGGGATGCCCACTCGAACCGCTGAACCCGGAGCCAGGCGCGGTGGGCCACTCCCCAGGCCTTCGTTTCTCGGTACACCCGTCCGTGGCGCAACAGGAACTTGCCCAGGCGGTGTCGAGCGCGGAGCCGATCTTCCAGGATATCCTCCCGCAGTCGCACCAGATCCCGGGCGGCCTCCTCCTCGCGCGTGGGCACGCGAATAGCTGTCAACTCCCCCGCCCGGTACAGACGCGCCAGCTTCTCCGCATCCCGCCGGTCCGTCTTCACCCGATCCCCAGGGCGAACCGGCGTCAAGGTCGGCGCAACCACGATGGCCTTCTGGCCCATGGCCATGAGCTGTCGGTGCAATTCGTAGCCACAGGGGCCCGCTTCGTAGACGAAGATCGCGGCGCCGCGCGAGGTCACACGCTTCACGAACCCCTCCACAGCAGCCGGGTGGTTGGCGATGGTCAGTCGCTCTCCCCGATCCGTGTTCATACGCAGGACCGCGGCTACAATCCTTTCCTTGTGAACGTCCAGACCGACGACTGTGCTATCCTGGTCCATGAGCCGGCACCTCCGTATGTGGATAGGCTCCGCCTTCGGGCGGTGCAACCCACGTCAACTATCTACGCAGGTTGCCGGCTCGTCCATCTTATCTAGTACTACTGTGTCACGAATGTTGCCGAGAAGCCCAACTGGCGGGGGTTTCGGCAGTTTCCGCCACAAGATGAAGGCAAGCGGAACACGCAGTAACGACGCGGCTCTCCGCGTTTTGTGACACTGTAGTACTAGGGCCCCGCGGCACCCGGTCCGGGGTCGCCCCGTACGGCGCCAGGGACCTGCCTCGACGGGCGTAGATCGTCGAGCGCGGCGCGGCGAGCAGCCGGCAGACGCGGACCAGCGCCACGCCCGTCTCCTCGCTCACCTCAGCGGCTTCCTGGGCGGGATTTGGAGCCCCCTTTTTCGGGCCACCGCCCGGAGTACCTCGTCTTCCAGTGTCAGCTCGCCGATCCTTCGTTCGGCCTCCTTCAGCCGGCGGTCTTCCGGCGCCAGGGGCTTGCCCTTCAAGCCTTCGATGCCGCCGGCCACGAACTCGTCGCGCAGGCCTGCAGCCGATGGGCTTCCACGCGCACCTCGCGGCTCAACTCCTCCAAGCTCTCCTCGCGCATCAGGCGAACGACCGCGTCGGTCTTCTTCCGTGCAGACCACCGGTTCTCGTGCGGACGACTGGGTTTCGCCACCGCTGACCTCCCGTCTCCCATTGGGACCCCCTCTCATTATCGGGTGTCCAAGGAAATCGGGTGCGGTGGAGGGTAGCCCAGGCCGTTAGCTATCTACATCCGGTTTGGGACCTGACCGTGCAGCGCTTTCATAGCATCAAGACCTAAGATTCTTCGTCGCGAAATACGTCCTGGGCGAAGCAAAGGAAATGCCCCTCAGAATCACATCCTATGATGTACCGAA
>JAUYEF010000217.1 GCA_030691635.1 Bacillota bacterium | reverse complement strand
ACGTCGGAGCCACCGAGGACGTGGGACCGGCGGACATTAGGAACCACTCGTGTTGCAGCAGCCGGAAATTGCGTGACAATACCCCTATACGTCACAGACCTTCCTGGCAGGGATTCAGTGCCATTACCACTGATTTCGCTTTGATGGTAGTCATCGTTACGGACTGATTGTCTTTCCGTCTGCGGAGAAAGCCAGAGATTGCAGGTGGGTGAGAGACCTTGACCATTCGGGCTATGCTAGAGCAGGCTGTCCGCTGTAGAGAGACCGTCACGCCAATACGTGTGCTGGGTATTGACCTGGGGACATCCAACTCGGTAGTGGCGGAGGCGTGTTGGCCAGTTGAAGAGACGGCGCCACTTGTGCGGTGTCTTGAGATTCGGCAAGATACCGACCTTGGGCCACACATATCGGCGCTGGTCCCTTCCGTCGTGGCTATTGCGGATGATCAGGTACACGTGGGCCAAGGCGCGAAACTGCTCCGTCATAGAGCCGCAGAACTGCGTCTGCCTCGTAACAGGAAGCTCTTCTATGAGTGCAAGAACGAGATCGGGACTCGTCAAAGCTATCCCGACGCCCCTGAGGGCTTCCGCACGCCGGCCGAGATCGGCAGTCACGTCCTCCGATACCTGCTCTCCCGCGCGAGGAGCCCCGAAGACGGCGATGCAGTCAGGACCGTGGTTGCTGTACCCGCGTCTTTCCAGACCGCGCAAAGGGCGGACACCATTCGGGCCGCAGCCTTGGCTGGCATGGACCTCTCACACCGTGACCTGATCGACGAGCCGATTGCCGCCCTGCTAGATTATCTTGAGCAGCACAGCGCAATGTACGAAACGATGTCCGGGAAGACGCTCTTGGTCTTTGACTTCGGGGGAGGCACCTGTGATGTGGCCCTCTTCTCAGTTGAGAAAGATGCCAGCACGCTTGGATTGGGAATCGGGCCTCTTTCGGTCTCACGGTATCATCGGCTGGGTGGTGGAGACATCGACGAAGCAATCGTCCATGAGGGCCTGATCCCGCAACTGCGGGAGCAGAACCAGATAGGTCGGTATGAACTGAGCTTCGAGGACAAGAAGCGCTGGCTGGAACCTGCCCTTCTGGGTCATGCGGAATCGCTGAAGATAATGCTCTGCACGGAGCTACAAAGAAGGGGCGAGTTTGGCCTACTCAGTGCTCACAGCACCAGTTTTGAGGATGTGGGTGTTCAACTACCCCTCACAGTGCCTTTGGGCATTAGGAAGCGACGGCTAGTGCTGGACTGCCCCAAGCTCAGCGTCGGGGATTTCGAGCGTTTGCTCACCCCATTCATAGACCGTGATGACATCCATGCGAGACACACGGACTATCGGATGACCGCATCGATATTCGGGCCACTTATCGATGGAATCGAACGTGCCAACGTCGCCCCTTCGGACGTGGACTACTGCCTGATGGTCGGCGGGAGCTCGCTTATCCCTCAGGTCGTGCAGGCAGTTGACTCCTTCCTTCCGCGGGCCCAATTGATCCTCTATCGGGACAGAGAGCAGTACAAAACCTGTGTCGCCCGAGGAGCTGCGCTTCAGGGGCTCGCACTGGCCCTGATCGGTACAGGGCTAGTACGGGATATCTGTCATGAGACCATCTGCATAAGGACTACCACGGATAGGGTACCCCTTGTAAGTCGGGGTACTGATCTGCCCTACCCGGCCGACGAAGGCTACGCTACGGTGAGCGGACTTGGCGTATCAGTGCCGCCTGGCGTCATGCCGGCAGTGAGGATAGAGGTTCTGGGGCAGGATCACGAAGGCTCCACCCGCGGACTAGGCAGTTTCGTCTGGCCCCTTGATCGTTCAGTGGCTCACGGGGACCGGCTGAAGCTTGAGTACCGTCTCGGCTCAGACAGAGTGTTGGACCTCAAGCTGAGCCTGGAGGATGATCCAACCCGCTGCTTCAGAAGGTTCATGGAGAACCCGCTCACCAACGTCGTTAACCCTGGCTCAACTCTGGTCAGAATCCAAGAGATCGAGGAGCAGCTCAGGGACTCCGAGGTAAGTACCGCCCGAACGCCCACGGTTCTTCGGGAGCTTGCAGAGCTATATACCGCCCTTGGCCAGAACGCGCGGGCACTGGCCCTCCTCGAACGAGCAAGACAAAGGTTGCAGGAACCAGATGCGGGACTGCTGAACGCCCTTGCCCTGTGTGCAGATGCGATGGGGGATTTCGAACGTGCAGATAAGTTCTATGATGATGCGGCTACCATCGGGCAATGGCCTGGAGCCTGGTTCAACAAAGCCTTGTCGCTGAGGCAGCGGGGGCAATACCCTGGGGCTCTTACGAGCATCGACAGGGCGCTTGCCGCAGACCGTCAGCCACCCCACCTGATACTAAAGGCCCTGATTCTGAAGGCCCTTGGGGAGGACCATCGACCATCTCTTGACGAGGGATTGAGGACGTTCAGTCCTGTGGGCTCGCTTTCTGACTGGGCCCTTGGATGGCTAAGAACTGGGGCACGAGAGGCCCAGGACGAAGCCCTGTTTGGTGACGCTCTGGCCGAGGCTCAAAGGCGCGCAGCCGGGCAGCTCCCAGCCGAGGAGGCCGCCGGCGAACTGCCGTTTCTGCTGGAGGGGGACCCAAAACCATGAGTACGGCACTGGTCCCAAGGCACTACCTCACTCCGGATCAGCTACGCGCGGTAGAGCTTGCGCCGAGTGAACATAGGGTCGTGTCGGGAGGGCCGGGGTCTGGCAAGACACAGATCCTGCTGCACAGGGCCAGGTATCTGGTGGACACGTATCAAGTGCCGGCCGACAGGTATCGGGTGTTCGTCTACACTCGCCTGCTGAAAGACTACATACGTTCCGCCTCTCAGATGCTGCAGCTGCCCGAAAACACTATCACCACGCTGGATTCCTGGTGTATCACGGCGTTCAAGCAGTTCATCGGGGGAACGCCACCCGTGATTCCCGGCGGCATTGACTTCGGGCGAGTGCGCGAGGCAGTGCGCGAATACTTCGGCGGGAAGACCCCTTGTTTTGATTTCGTTCTGGTTGACGAAGGACAGGATATGCCAATGGGTGTCTACCATCTCCTCAGGGCGGTCTCCCGGCATATCACTGTCTGCATGGATCTGAAGCAGCAAATATACGATTTCGAGACAACCTATGTTGACGTTCTGCGAGCTCTGGGGGTCCGACAGCAAAACGCCATCTTACTTGGCCACTATCGGAACTGCCCCTACGTCGTGGAACTTGCTGCTTCGTTCCTTGATGACGCTGAGGAGCGAAGGATGCACCTGGCCCAGACCCACCGTCCCGAAGGCGAGCGATCGGTGCCGCTGCTATATGTGGCCGATAGCTT
>JAUYEF010000090.1 GCA_030691635.1 Bacillota bacterium | reverse complement strand
CGGCGTTTGCTTGGCCCTAAAGGGCCAAGCAGCCGCGGGATCTAGGTCAGAGCTAGCGAGCGTTTGCGGCCCGCGGCACATGGCTCCGCTCGCAGGAGTTTCGAACATCCAGAGTAGCAGGACTGAGTGGAAGCACGTTCTAATCCTTCGCCGAGTGACGCGGCGGAGCCACGTCGCCGATTTTGGACGCGTTAAGCGGAATCGCGGAACCAGAAGGGTCAATCTTGTCGTAGCACGGTAGCCCGGCTATCATGTAGCATGATCCGAAGCTTCAAAGACGGAGCGACTGAGGATCTCGTCTTTGGACGCGATACCAAGGCGGCTCGGAAGGCCCTGCCAAGGGAGCTGTGGCGCCAGGCGGGCAAGAAGCTGGATGCGCTGGATTCCGCAGCCACTCTGGCGGATCTCCGGATTCCGCCTGGAAACCGGCTTGAGGCGTTGAAGGGAGATCGGGACGGTCAACACAGCATCCGCATCAACGAGCAATACCGGATCTGCTTTCGTTGGACAGACACCGGTCCGGAGGATGTCGGGGTCGTCGACTATCACTGAGGCGTAATATGGTCCTTATACCCACTCATCGCACCCCGACGCACCCCGGCGAGATGTTGCTAGAGGAGTTCCTCTCGCCCATGGGCATCACGCAGAGGGAGCTGGCCGACGCGATCGCCGTGCCCTATCAGCGAGTCAATGAGATCGTGAACGGTCGTCGCGGTGTGACTCCTAGCACTGCATTGCGGCTGGCTCAGTACTTCGGTACGTCCTCTGATTTCTGGATGAACCTGCAATTGCGGTGGGATCTGTTTCATGCGCAGAAATCTGAGGCCGAGGTGTTGAAGAGAATCCCTCAGGTCCGGGCTTCGCGCAGGGAGCACACACCGGCCTAGTCACACTGGCTGGAAGGCGTACACCCAAGGGTCGCGATATTCGTCCGGATCACCGTGCTTCGATGGCGCCGCAGGGCCCGAGCGATGACGGCCGGGGTGAAACCTTGTATGCGCAGTGCCGAGAGTTCATATCGTTCTCCCGGGGTGAGGTGGCGGGAGGTCCTCATGAGCTTCTCCCTATTCTTGGTCGAAAAGGAAGTTCTGAGGCGCGCCAGCTCACCTCAACTCTTCTGGCTCTCCGCGTCCGTCCTTTTCTTGCACTCATAATAGTTTGTGAAATCTGAACGGGCAGGAGATGCTTTACAGAACGTATGCAGCTGATTCTTTACAGTTCAGCGGCAACGACGGGATCGTTCTTTGACATCCATGATGCGGTAGTCAGCCTCATCGAGCCAGCCGAGATGCACGGGTCCGTAGAAGACGGACCAGACGTCCTCGGAGATCTGCTCGAGGCCGACGATGGTGTGTTTGAGTAGGCTGCTCACGAAGACCTTTCGAACCTTCCAGCGGAGAGTGCAGTCGCCTGACACGCGACGGAGCTCGAAGTGGGCGGGGTACTCGAGAGGCTCGGGTCGTTTGGTGGAAGGACCGCGGCGAGGGGGAGTAGAGGGTGGCCGGAGTCTCCATGTTGAGAGCATGGCGCGCCATTCGAGCAGGAAGCGGGAGTAGCCGTCCTAGAGAAGGCTGAAAGCTCATGAGTGCAGTTCTGCAATCTGATTCCGACACTCTGCGGATGCTGCTCGAGCGCTACCGGCAAGACCCGGAGGCGACGTTCCAGACGTGGTTCTTATGGGACAAGCGGATCAAGAACTTCCGGTCGATTCGACGTGGCATCGCGGCCGTTGTGGAGGAGATTGAGGCAGGCACCTTTGGCAACGTGTACAAAGGTTCGTCGCTTGAGACCGTCGTTCATTCGGTCGCCGAGCAGCGCCAGATCTTCAAAGGGGCGGATCACGCCTTTCTTTGGAAGCCGAAGCTCCGGATTCCCGACATCTATGAGGATCGAGGCAATCAGCTTGCCTTCGGCCGGTTCCTCCACACCTGCAGCTGCTGCAACTCCGAAGCGCAGGTGCTCTCCGCCATTCAAGGCTTGGCCAGCCGCCATATCAAGGGCCTGGGCCCGGCCGTGGCCAATCTGCTCTACTTCCTGCATCCGACGGTCGTGCCGCCCTTCAACACCGCGATTGTGAATGGCTACAACGCACTGACGGGGGCGAAGGTGAAGCTCGGCCGGTGGGAAGAGTACCTGGCAATGAGGCGCGGCATCCTCGACCTGAATACCACGTACCGTGATCTCCTCTCCAACGACCTGGGGGCGATCGCAGGCCTTCTGTTTGACATCGGGTCAGGTCGATACGGCGCGCCGCCCAAGAGCGACGATGCCGCGGCATTCCAGAAGTGGGAAGAAGACCTGGCCGCAGTGCGAGCGGAGGCGGGAAGGCCCAAGAAGGCGCTTGAAGCATCTCAGGCCGGGGAGCGCACACATACAGAGATCCAAGGCTGGCTGAGAGACCTTGGCGGCGCTCTCGGTTATCTGGTTTGGATCGCGAGCAACGATAGAAACCGGAGCTACGGTTTGGGGCGGCTCGGTGACGGTTGCCTATTGTCGCTTCCCAAACATATCGCCGCGAGCCCATCTGCTGAGACCGTGGGGCTCATCGATGTGCTCTGGGTCGACGCTCAGTCCGGGAATGTCGCTGCGGCCTTCGAAGTGGAGCACACTACCTCGATCTACTCCGGGATCGTCCGTATGCTGGACCTTGCGCTGGGTTTCCCGGACCACGGGTCAATGCCGCTATTCCTGGTGGCACCCGACGGACGAGAGGAGGAGGTTCGCGCGCAGCTCCGCCGGCCCGCTTTCGGCAGAGTGGCTGACCTCAGTGTGCGGTACCTGCCCTACAGCCAGCTTGAGAAGAATCGCCAGGCGATGGCGCTTTTCGGCCATGGCCTCAAACCGGTCGAAGCGGTGGCACGCCAGCTGTAGGAGCAAAGCACGAAAGCGCTGGTTTCAGCAGCGAACGGGGATGCGAGATGGCCATGCAACGTAAGGCACCCGAAGTCATCGCCCTGGCTCTGTTGTGTGCGGGTATTCCCGTGGCGGGCTCGAGCCAACAGGTACCCGATACGCTCTATCGTTTCGAGAACCGAGCTCCGGCATGGGGACACGGGCTCGGGCCGAGAGTGTGTGTCGACGCTGGTCACCACAACTTCCATACGTTGGACGGTCGCTATCGGCCTTTTGGCCAGCTGTTGCAGGATGATGGCTACGAAGTTGTGTCGATCACGGCGTCCTTTGGAGCAGAAGATCTGCGGCCGATCCCTGTTCTTGATCACCGATCACCCACCGAACGTTGGATCGGTCAGCTCGCTCCTCTCCCTTCTCGGGTTTCAGCCGTTTGACGGGTATGTAGGTCCGAGTCCCGATGCGCCCTCAGGGGTTGCGGTCTACGGACCCCTGGATGAGGGTGGGCTCGCTCAGTTCACGCGACTGTACGGAATCGACCATGACAGGTATCGCCGCTCACTCGGCGAGCCAGGACGTCTGGGTCAGCATGCCATCCTGGAGGGTCGATCGTCCGCGGAGGCCGTTACCTCCGTGGTGACCTTCACAGGGACCGCGTTCTTTCCCTCGCGGGGAGTTGAGCCCCTGCTCACGTTCGGACCGCAGGCGACGGGGATGGCGGCCATCCCCTTGAACCTGCCCGATGCGAAGGTGGAGGAGTACGCGATGACCGACATGACGGGCGCCTGGATCCAGGCAGGGGTGCGTTCGTTCGGCGCTGGACGAGTCGCTGTCCTCGGTGAGGCGGCAATGTGCTCGGCTCAGTGGGCGGGGCAGCAGAGAGTCACGATGGGCATGAATGCGCCATTTGCCTCCCAGAACGCGAGGTTCTGCCTGAACGTCGTCGGCTGGCTGTCGGGCCTGTTCGATTGAAAGAGAGGCAATGCAGATGCGGCAGATGCTCTTCTTGCCGGCCTTCAGTCTCGTGGCCTCCACGGTCAGCGCATCATCCTCCCGCGGCGAAGGGAGCACCACCCGTCGGTTCGCGAGGAAGGAGCCCCTTGCGCGGCTCGACTCGCTACGGCACGTCGGTCACCCTGACCGTTGTGTGCCATACTCCCGTCAGGTTGGAGTTGACTGATTCCAGGGCAGTTCCCATATTGGGAACGACCATTACCGATTCAGGAACCTCGTCTGACCGGGGAGCGGCGGTGCGGATCATCTCGCGAAAGCCTCTGCGCGCATTTGCCGAGAAGCACCCAGACGCGGAGGGCCCGCTGGACGCATGGTACAGGATCATCAAGGGTCGAGAGTACGGCTCTTCCCACGAACTCAGGGCGGACTTTCCTACCGCGAGTTTTCTGGGTGCTCGCCGGACGGTCTTCAACATCGGTGGGAACAAGTATCGGCTGGTCGTCGACATGCGATACGATCTCGGACGTGTGTACGTACGAGACGTCCTGACGCATGAAGAGTACGATCGGAAATCGATTGAGGGCGCACTGTGAGCCCGCGAGGAGAAGCGATCATGGCTACGGTCCTGGATTTCTCGAAGCCGCACGTTTTGCGGAACGACGCGGAGTACGAGGCTGCGATTGCGGAGATCGAGCGGCTCGTGGACGAGGATGTGGACGTCGGTACCGAGGGCTGTGACCGGCTCGAGTTCCTATCGGTCTTAGTGGAGCATTACGAGGATGAGCGCTATCCGATGGGTGCCGTGACTCCTCAGCAGGCCGTGACGTTCATGCTGGAACAGAAGGGGTTGAGTCGCTCGGACCTCGATGACGTGATGGGTGGGAAGAGTCGTGTATCGGAGTTCCTGAGCGGCAGGCGTGAGCTCTCGAAGTCGCAGGTCGAGGGACTCAGGCGTCTCCTTGGAATCCCGGCCGACATCCTCCTGGGCATGGAGGGCTGATCCGTACGGCGGTCGCACGAGCGCGTAACTTCAAGTCTGAAGTGCAACAGGGCCTGCAGAAGTCATGGTTCATAGCACTCCGCCCGCTACGCGGCGCGCATGGCCGTCACCGGGTCGACGCGGGTGGCCGCCCGTGCCGGGATGAAGCACGCGAGGAGGCCCACCGATCCCAGGGTCGCCAGGATGAAGAGGTACAGGAACGGGTCGGAGAGGCTCACGCCGTACGTCATGATCGCGAGGGGCTTGGCGAGCAGGTATCCGAGCGCGAGCCCCAGCGCCGACCCGAGGGCCAGCTGGCCCGTGCCCTCTTTCAGCACCATCCGGAGGACGCGCGGCTCGGAGGCTCCGAGCGCCATGCGCACGCCGATCTCCTGGCGCCTCTGCGCCACCGAGAAGGCCATCACGCCGTAGAGCCCGACGGATGCCATGAAGAGCGCGGCGGCGCCGAACAGGGTGAACAGGGACCCGAACAGGCCGAACGCCCACGTCGCCGTCTGGATGGCCTCGGGCATGGCCTTCAGCTGGTCCACCGGCAGGTTGCGGTCGAGCTCGGTGACGAGGGCGCGAACGCGAGGGGCCAGCGCCTCCGGCGACCCCTGGGTCCGGACCGCCGCGAACAGCGCGGAGGCCCCCACGGTGGCGGGGGTGACGTAGAGATACTCCGGTGAGCGCTGGTCGTCGCCGATTCCGCCCACCCCTCCCCCCACGTGCACGTCGGGCACGACCCCGACGACGCGCAGCCACGGGTAGGTCGAGTCGGCCCGTCCGAGGCGCACGCGTGCCCCGACGGGGTCCCGATCCGCCAGGTGACGCCGGGCGAAGCTCGCGCTCACGATGACGGCGGGGTCCGCCACGTCCCACACCTCACCCGGGAGGAAGTCGCGGCCCTGCAGGAGGCGCATCCCCATGACGTCGAAGAAGCCCCGCGTGACGACGCTCCCGTTCGTGATCGGGATGTCGCGATCGGTGGGGTACGTCGCGCCGTCCACCATCACCCTCCAGCGGCTGGCGCCGAGGGCGGGGAGGGACGACGCGAGCGCGACGCCCACGGCTCCGGGCTCGGCCTCCAGGCGCTCCTCCAGCGCCTCGAAGAACGCGCGCCGCTCCGACGCGTCCGGGTAGTCGGCGGCGGGCAGCAGCACCTGTCCGGCGAGAACCCCGGCGGGCTCGAAGCCCAGATCCGTGTTCCGGAGGTTCACGATCGAGCGGATCATGAGCCCGGCTGCGATGAGGAGGCCGCAGGACACGGCGATCTCGCCCACGACCAGGGCGGACGCGATGCGGCTCAGCCGCAGCGACGACGAGCCCCGTCCCGCGTCGCGCAGCGTGTCGGCGATGGTGGACCCGGTGGCGCGCAGCGCCGGGGCGATCCCGGCGGCCAGCGCGGCGAAGAGGGTCACCGCGAGCGCGAACGCAAGCACCGGCACGTCGAGGCGCATCTCGATCCAGTAGGGCTTCTGGATGTCGAGGATGGCGCGGCTGAGCGCCTCGACGCCCAACCACGCGACTCCGACGCCCAGGGCGCCGCCCACCAGCGCAAGGACCAGGACCTCCGCGAGCATCTGGCGCACGACCCGGAACCGGCCGGCCCCGAGGGCTGTCCGGATCGCCATCTCCCTGCCGCGCGCCGACGCGCGGGCCAGGAGGAGGTTGGCCACGTTGGCGCACGCGATGAGGAGCACCCCGAACGTGGCCGCGAGCATGAGGAACATGACCGCCGTGATCTGAGGCGGCATGGACGACTCGGCGAACGGGGCGGCCACGAAGCGGACGTCCTCGTTCTCCTCGGGGAAGACCCCCTCGATGTCGCGCGCCACGCGATCCAGCTCCGCCGCCACCGCGTCGGGGGCGACCCCCGGCGCGCGCCGGCCGAAGACCATGACGCCGTAGGCGCGCCGCGCGGCGGTCGCGGGGTCGAAACGGTAGGGCATCCACACCGCGTGATCGAAGGGGAAGCGGAATCCCTCGGGCATGACGCCGATGACCTCGGCTGCCTCGCCGTTCACGCGCACGGTCCGGCCCACGACGCCCGGGTCGGCGGCGAAGCGGTTCCTCCAGAGCGCGTGGGAGATGACCAGGCGGGGTGGGGCGTCGGGAGCGTCGTCGCCGGCCTCGAAGACCCGTCCCATCAGGGGCGCCACGCCCACGACGCGCAGGGCGTTGGCCGAGACCAGCGAGCCCGTCACCCTCTCGGGGGGCGCCTCCTCGCCGGCCAGGTTGAAGTCGGTCCACGTATACGCCGCCAGCTCGTCGAACGCGTTCTGGCGCTCGCTCAGGTCCAGGAAGTCGTGGAGAGGCACGCTGGTCTGGTCCACGCCCATCC
>JAUYEF010000079.1 GCA_030691635.1 Bacillota bacterium | reverse complement strand
GGTTGGCCTTGCACACGTCGCGGGTGACTTGGGGCCGCTATGTGGTACGTTCCGTCAAAGGTGCATATCTCGAAGAACCACAAGGTCGTGGAAGCGTCTCGCCGTATAGGCAGAAGCCGCCGGTTGCCCGGCGGCTCGGAGCCACGTTCAACTGAACTTCCTCAGACGAGGGACTGCAACCTAGTAAATCCGCGTGCCTGCTAGCGGGCCGACCTCTGTCTCCTTCGGATTGCCAACGGTGGTTGTGATCCAGTAGGTTCCCGCAAAGCCGCTGAGATCCGCGTTGAACTCCCATTCGATGGCTGCTAGCTAGATAGGATGAGCTTCAGGTTGCTATACGTACCTCTGAACTCCCTCCCAGAGAGGTCCCCTGAGAAAGATACGCCCATGGCCTGGTGGTCAAGCGTGCAGAATGCTCCGCTTATCGTCGTTCCGACCGTATACATGGCGATTCTGAACTCCGGACGTCCCCGGAGGACTCGATAGTGATCGCAGGAAGCTACTCCGTCGACTCCGAAGAAACGGCGCCGAGTGCCCGGGATGCTGGCGGGTCCATTTCCGAGTCGAGGAGTGGGACGGATTGATGCCTAGAGGTGCACCAGGTGAAGGCGTGCCTTGCTTGCGCGACCTGTTTCTTCTGCGGCCTGACGTCGTTTTTCTCAATCACGGGTCATTCGGCGCCCGACCTCGGTCTGTGTTTGAGGCGTACCAGCGCTGGCAGCTGGAGCTGGAGCAGCAGCCGGTCGAGTTTCTGGGTCGACGTTTCACCGAGGTGATGCGCGGGGCGCGCGAGGCGGTTGCGGCCTACTTGGGCGCTCAGGCGGACGACCTTGTCTTTGTGCCTAATGCCACGACCGGCCTCAATGTCGTTGCCCGGTCGTTGCCGCTGGCCCCGGGGGACGAGGTGCTGACCAGCAACCACGAGTACGGGGCGCTGGACAGCACCTGGCGGTTTGTTTGTTCAGGCCGGGGCGCGTCGTATATCCACCGACCGATTCCGCTGCCGGTCGCGTCGCCAGAGGAAGTCGTGGAGGCCATATGGGCTGGCGTAACACCGCGGACCCGCGTGATCTTCCTCAGCCACATCACTTCGCCCACCGCGCTCACGTTTCCGGTGTCGGAGCTGGTGCAGCGAGCCCGGGCAGCCAACATCCTGACCGTGATCGACGGAGCGCATGTCCCCGGGCAACGGCCGCTTAGTCTGGACAAGCTGGGTGCCGACTTTTACTCGGGTAACCTGCACAAGTGGTTGTGCGCTCCCGCGGGGAGCGGGTTCCTGCACGCCCGCCGCGAGGTGCAACACCTGCTGAAACCGCTCGTTGTCAGCTGGGGATGGAACCGCACCGAGCAGTTGACGGGACCTCGTGACCCCAGGCAGATCGAGGGTCGTTTCGTGGACGAGCAGGAATGGCAGGGTACCCGCGATCCGTCCGCCTATCTGGCCGCGCCGGAGGCCATCCGCTTTCAGGCCGAAAACGACTGGCCACGGGTGCGGGCGGAGTGCCACGAGTTGCTCCTCGAGGCGCGGCGGCGGATCGCGGAGTTGACGGGCCTGCCGGCCATCTGCCCCGCCTCGTCTGAATGGTTCTCACAGATGGCGGCGTTCCCGCTACCACGGTGCGATGCGGTGACGCTCAAGCGGCGGCTGCATGACGAGTACCGCGTGGAGGTACCCATCGTCGAGTGGAACGGCCGGCAAATGGTCCGCGTTTCGATCCAAGGGTACAACACGCTAGAGGACGTCCGGGCGCTCGTTGCGGCGCTGGCCGCGCTGCTACCGGAGGTTGCCATCTCCCCAGCATAGGGAGGCACTGCCGGAGCTTCGCCTGGTTGTGGATGATCCAACGTATGTGTTCAACAATGGGTCTCCGAGAAGCTGTCGATCATTCCAGGAGGGCCGATTTGACAACAATTGCACTGATTTTGGCTATCATTGCGTTCATAGCTGGGCTGATTGGAACCGTAATGCCAGTGTTGCCCGGTCCGGTTCTCATCTACGCCGGCATGCTCCTCTACGGCGCTATGACCGATTTTGCGTCGCTGGATTCGGGCTTCTTCGTCATGCAGGCCATAGCTTTGGCGATAGTCTTCTCGGTGGACTATGTCGCTTCAGCGGTTGGCACAAGGCTGTTCGGCGGCAGCAAGCAGGCTGCCGTCGGGGCCATCATCGGCACGGTCCCTGCGTTAGTCTTCTTAGGGCCATTGGGCATTGTGATAGGACCCTTTGTTGGCGCTGTCGCTATCGAGTTGTTGCGAGGCGCGAAACTCACCGCGGCAGTTCGCGTGGGCTTTGGCACGCTGATTGGCACACTTGGTGGAACGCTGTTCAAGCTCTGTGCTGAAGTCGTGATGATTGTGTACTTCTTCATCAAGGTCCTATGAGGGGATGTGCCAGGCATTTTCCGACTGAGTTCAGGGCTCGGCGGCAACCGCTCCTCTGAAGAAAGGAGAAACACATGAATCTGGGCGTGTTTTCGATTAGCCTGGCTGTTAAGGACCTTGAAGCTTCCCGGGCTTTCTACGAGAAGTTCGGTTTCAGGGCTTTTGCCGGGAACGCATCGAAGAACTGGCTGATCATGAAGAACGGCGATCACATCGCAGGGCTCTTTCAAGGGATGTTTGAGAGGAACATTCTCACGTTTAACCCCGGCTGGGACAGCAACGCCCAGAAGCTCGCCACGTTCACAGACGTGCGCGAGTTGCAGCGTCAGCTAAAGGCCCAAGGGGTGCAGCTGCAGCAGGAGGCGGATGAGAGCACAACCGGGCCGGCCAGCTTCGTCGCGGTGGACCCGGATGGAAACCCAATCCTCGTCGATCAGCACGTGTGAATAGGATGGCTCCGGCGCCTGCTGTTTCTGCGGTCATCCGCAATGGGCATGGGTAGCAGCGGTTATTCGGTAGGTGGTCCATTTGAATAGCCAGGCCAGTTTCCCACACAGCATTGTCTATGTGAGCGACGAGCAACGCGGATGTGTCCTGAAGTTCAAGTCTGACGGCACTTTCCTGGCCGAGTGGGGTTCGCCGGGGAATGGTCCCGGGCAGTTCGATAAACCAAGAGGACTGGCTGTGGACGACTCAGGCTTTGTGTTCGTGGCGGACTCCGCGAACAGGCGGGTCCAAAAGCTGACCGCGGACACCCAGTACGTGACCAAGGTGGACATTCCAACTCCGCTAGGCCTGGCTCTGGACGCCTCCGGACGAGTCTACGTCGCATCCTGGGGAAGCAACATGATCTGTGCTTAAGAAGAAACAGGCGGTGACTGTCGGTGCGTGTGCGACAGGCGCAGCCTGATACCGACCTCGGAATCGACGTCGTGGGGTAAGGAGATGTCGTCTTGAGCCGTCAAACAGTCTCAGCCCTCGAACTGCATTTGGGAATGTCGCTGGAAATGCTGCGTAAGGTCGTGGATTGTTGTCCGGACGATTCGGTTTGGCTTGGGCCCATGGTGGACTTCCCCTTGTGGCAGCAGGTGTACCATGCCGTCTACTACGCGGACCACTGGCTGCGCGAGGATTACTCCTCCCGCTCATGGCGCACAATGACTTGGCGCAAGGAGGTCACCCCCCAGCTGGGCAAACCCTCGCCGGCCCACCTTACCAGGCAGGAGTCGCTGGACTTCCTGGCGGCGGTCCGGGGCAAGGTCAAACGCTATTTCGACGCCTTGGAGGACTCGCGGCTCTGGCAGCCTATTTCATCACGAACGGAGATCACCTATATGGATGCGATCATCGGCCAGCTTCGGCACGTGATGTACCACGTTGGCAACTGCAATCGCATGCTCAAGGAGAGCGGCGCGCCGACTGCGGGATGGCTGGCTCCTTTCGAGTGAGCCCAGCGGGCATGTTGATGCCGACTGATGTGTGCCAGCGGTGGCGATCAACCCTCCGCCGAGAACATCCCAGATGCCCCAGTTGTAGGCGGACTCCAGGGTGGATATCACCTTGGCCAGCCGCTCCAGTTCGCGGGCACCCGGTCCTCCTCCCTGGCGCATGATGCACTGCAACGGGGTGCACGCTACCGCACCGCCCCCCTCTCCCCCGTCCGCACATCAAACCCGTGCCGCCTCTCCAGCCCGCTCGGCTCGAGCACGGTTATCGTCGTCTGCCGGGTCTTGCGGTCAAACTCGGCGAGCACCACCGGCTTGCCGTCGACCCTAAAGACGCCCTTTTCGAGCTTGCGCGTTTCGACGCCCGGGCCGCCGGGGCACTCGGTGACCCGGGACCCAAACAGGCAACCTTCGCAGCGGCAGGTTTCATCGATGAAGGGACAGGTGACGCAGCGGCACTGTAGGCAGCGGTTGAGCTGGTAGGTCAGGTTGACGACG
>JAUYEF010000009.1 GCA_030691635.1 Bacillota bacterium | reverse complement strand
CATACCCTAATGGTGACATTTTCACTGACCAGTCAAAGGGTAACAGGATCATAGACCATCAAAAACATCGGGTCGAAACCTTGACGCCCGTCGCCGACCAGCCTACAATTGGCTCCAGCAATCAATGGTTGGGTAAACCTGCACTATGTCGTTGCACATAGGACGGAGGTAACATCCATTAACTGGCAGGCGATAGACGCTGTAGTCCATGAGACCATTCTCCAGCGGGCCGTGAAGGTAGCCGTCCGCAAGGCCGGGGTGGTGAAACACGCCGGCTGTGACACCTTTCGGCATTCCTTTGCCACGCGCCTGCTTGAGGCCGGCTACGACATCCGAACGATCCAGGAGCTCCTGGGCCACAAAGACGTCAGCGCCACCATGATATACACCCATGTCCTGAATAGGGGAGGCCACGGTGTGCGAAGCCCGACTGACACGCTGTGACCGGTTTATACAGCCTGCATAAACCGGAAAGACCTGCTGAGACAAAAGGCTGCAAGTGTTTGAAATGATAGGCATTACACGAATGACTAAGAAGATACGGCAACTTTCTATGCATAAAAGAACAGCCTGTGTTTGCCGTATTATACAGACTGTATAATCATTGTTATGCGGCAGCAATAGGGGCGCGATGCACGAGACCGTAAGGAAGTGGATGGCCGACGTCCTCAAGAGTCACTCGGCGCCCGTCTCGATCGCGTTACGGCAACGCGCGAAATTCGAGGGGTGGCTCAAGTTCGCGCTCGCCGCCCATGCGGAGCAGAACGGAGCGACAAATGTCGAAGTCGAGGCCCAGTTGTCGGAATCGGGCCAAACGCGCAGCCGCTCAGACATCAGCTTTCGATGGAATGGTGCTCGCTACGACGTTGAGCTCAAGACCCCAAACACGAACTGGAGAATGCCCGGAGTAGATGAGAAGACTCGCCCCATTACGAAGAACATTTCGTGCATCGTTGACGACGCGCGGAAGCTCGCATCTGGCGACGGCGAGCCGCTTGTGGCATTCGTCATCTTCCCGGTCCCACCTGGTGATCAGCGCTGGCGCGAATGCCTCGAACGTATCGGTCGCGAACTTGGTATCTCCTTGTCACCCGAACACCACGCCGATCAGGTTAACCTGCCAATCTCGTCACGACATACGGCGGACGTGGTGATCTGTTGCGTTTCAGTTCCTCGAGCACAACGTGCTGACTCAACAGGCCAAGCTGCCGCCTAACTCCAGGTCGAACGGACGGGCCATAATCGCCGTGCTACATCATCCGTCCGTGCCGGCCCGCCGTTCACCGGACGTTAGAGGGTCCACGAGCGCGCGTGCCCGATGACAGGTCAGCTCTTCCTCCAGAACGTGATCGCAATCATCTGGGACTTCGACAAGACCCTCATCCCGGGCTACATGCAGGTTCCGCTCTTCAAGCGCTATGCTGTTGACGAGGTGAAGTTCTGGTCGGAGGTGAACGCCCTACCACAAGAGTATCTCCGACGTGGGACACACCGCGCTTCTCGCGATAGCCTGTATCTAAACCACATGCTCGCGTACGTCCGGGCCGGTGTCTTCAAGGGCCTCACCAACGCCACACTTCACAAGCTTGGTGAAGAGCTGGAACTGTACCCGGGACTTCCCGACTTCTTCGAGGTCCTGAAGAAGGTCGCAACGTCCGACGACCGATATCGCCGCCATGAGATATCGGTGGAGCACTACGTCGTGAGCACTGGACTCCGGGCGATGATTGAGGGAAGCAAGATCGTGGGGCACGTTGAGGGCATCTGGGCTTGCGAGTTCGTTGAGGGGTCGCCGGCCCCAGGCTTCCTCGACGAGAAGCAGGCGATGCTTCTCGAGGTTGAGTCCGTCATCACCGACATTGCTTACGCGATCGACAACACCAGCAAGACGCGCGCAGTGTTCGAGATCAACAAGGGCACCAACAAGCTCGACGACATCGACGTCAACGCATCGATCGCTCACACCGATCGGCGCGTCCCCTTCCAGAACATGATCTATGTCGCAGATGGGCCTAGCGACATCCCCGTATTCTCGATCGTGAATCAATACGGGGGCAAGACGTTTGCGGTGTACCAAGCGGGTTCGGTGTCCGAATTCCGCCAGGTCAATAGCTTGCAGGAGCAGGGCCGGGTCCAGTCCTTCGGCGAGGCTAGCTATACACCAGGCTCCCAGACGTACATGTGGCTTACGAACGCCGTGCAACAGATTGCGGATCGAATCGTCCACGACCGAGAGCAGGCGATTGGCGACATGACCGGTAAACCTCCGCAGCACATCCTCGAATGAGTCGGCCCTCTTGCACGCCAATGGAGCTGCCGGTCAGCTTCGCCGCCCGCAGCTCATCGGCCATCCGTTAGGCCCTTAGTAAAGAGGAACCGGTCGGATGCTAAAGACTCACATGGACGCAAAGGAAAATGCCCTTGTGGCGATTTCGCGTGTGCCCGCGAATGCTGGTCACTCGTTACACAAAGGCACCCCGAGGGAAGCATTCATCAGAGAATTCCTCGAGTCACATCTACCGGCGAACGTCGCTATTGGTACTGGCGAGATTATCGACGCAACCTCGCAGCCAAACGCGCAGAGAAATCAGTTCGACATAGTCATCTACAGAAAGAACTATCCAAAGTTGGATTTCGGTGGGGGCATAAATGGCTTCTTGATCGAGTCGGTAATCGCGACTATCGAGGTCAAATCCGCGCTGACCCAGAAAGAGCTCGAGAACGCGGCGAAAGCGGCAAGAGCAAGCAAGGCGCTTAGCCCAAATATCATCATCAGCTTTCACTCCGGCTTTATCCCGCCGAAAGTCCTTAACTATGTCATCGCGTACGATGGGCCGGCGAGCATGCAAACCGTGTACGGGTGGCTGCCGACCATTCATGCATCCTGGGGTGTAACTATCCCCGACCTTCCCATGGTGCCCGATCAGAGGGCGCAAACTCCTTCCCCTTCTCTAGATGGGATATTCGTCCTCCAGAAAGGCTTTGTGTATTTCGATAACGTGCCATACGGCTTCGCCTCAGATGCCGTCCGGCAAGCGAACCCGGACATCAAATGGGTCGTTTCTGACACAACAAGCGGCAACCTGCTGCTGTTCTTCTTGTTCCTGCAGACCGCGACAGCGAACGTCGAGGGCAGGTGGCTAAATCCTTTGCCATACTTGCAAGGCTTTCACTTGCCCAACATTGGCTTCGGCAGGGCCTAACAAGCGCTTGCAGGCGACGGCCTACAGCCTACGCTCGTACCTCGCTTCGGCTTTCGGCCGCGCCTGAAGCGTGAGCGTTGGGCAGCAGCCGACCCGGACGACGGAGGAGTATTAAGTGCCGACCCGATCAATCCAGCCGCGAGTTATCTATGCCAATATCGTCCGAGACTTCGAGGCGGCCTGGAACGGAATCGCTGCCTCGCCCAGAGGCGACACCGGGCTGGGCAACTTCCTGTTCGGATTCACGGGGACACTTCTTCTCGAGTGGGCGTGCCGGGTATGTCGCCAGGACGCTCCAGGCGCGCATCTCGACTGCCTCACGCGCAGGATGACCTTGATAGCCCGCGCCACTACCACCAAGCTGCTACTTGGAAAGGCGAAATAGAGATGACAAACGGGACGCGTCCTAACAAGCGGTTGCAGCCGACCGCGCACTCGTCGCGCGTTGTTTAGCCGGGTTTTGTGGTTGTCGCCGCTGTTGTATTTGGGAGTTTTTGCACCGTTCGGCGCGGCGGCTGAACCGTAGCGTTAGGCGCAGAACAACAGCGTTCATGGTCATAAGGAGATGGAGTGGGCTACGTATTCGATTGGGATCCTGAGAAGGCTGAGTCGAATCTCCGAAAGCATGGAGTTTCGTTCGAGGAGGCATCGACTGTCTTTGGCGACCCACTTGCGCTTCTCATGAAAGACCCGGATCATTCCTTTGAGGAGGAGCGGTATCTACTGCTCGGCAGGTCGATCCGTCAAAGACTGCTGGTTGTGGCATTCGCGGAGAGGCCACCGCTGACCCGGCTCATCTCCGCAAGACGGGCAACCCGGACTGAGAGGAGGAGATATGAGGAAGAAGGATAGCCATGCTGAAAGACCCGACGAGCGGGACACCATGCGGCCCGAGTACGACTTCTCTGGAGCGGTGCGCGGTGTCACTGCAGCGCGCTACGCAGAAGGCACAAACATCGTGGTAGTCGCAGGTGACGTTCTCGACGTATTCCCCGATAGTGCATCAGTGAACGAGGCGCTTAGAGCCTTGGCGCCGCTCATCCGGCATAGGCACCGAGCCGTAACGAGGACCAAGAGCGACTAACAACGCGCTGGAGCGGACCCTTCGACAAGCTCAGGACCGCTCGGCGCCGACGTTGGGCAGCACCCGAGCCGGAAGACGGAGGCGTGTGAAGCGCCGACCCGATCGTTCCAGCCGCGAGTTATCCATGCCAATATCGTCCGAGACTCCGAGGCGGCATGGAACGGAATTGCTGCCTCGCCCAGAGGCGACACAGGGCTGGGCAACTTCCTGTTCGGATTCACGGGGACACTTCTTCTCGAGTGGGCGTGCCGGGTATGTCGCCAGGACGCTTCAGGCTCGCATCTCGACCGCCTCACGCGCGGGATGACCTTGATAGCCCGCGCCACTACCACCAAGCTGCTACTTGGAAAGGCGAAATAGAGATGATAACTGGACGCGTTTCGCTCCCCTTCGTCTTTCTTGTGCTACAGCGCTCAGGGCCAGGTGTTTTATACACAGAAGGTCACAGGTTCAAGTCCTGTATCGCCCACCACAAACGTAGATTCAACTTCTCACTTGGCACGGTTGTTGTTGTCCAGTTACCTGCATCGCTATATGCCTCAAGTGCCCGAGTTCATTTCCTCCCACGAAGTGAAAGACATCAAGGAAGAGAACAGAAAACTGGTCGTGGAGAATGCCATTCTCAGGAACCAGTTGGCTAGACGACTGTCCGAGATCGAGCAGCGCATATCTAGGGTTGAGCAGAATTTACCCGAAACGTAACTACTCAGCCACTAAGACACCAAGGCACAAAGAAAGTTATGGAATACAAGCCTCTTTCAGAGCGTGAATTCGTGTCTTTGTGACTTTGTGGCTG
>JAUYEF010000402.1 GCA_030691635.1 Bacillota bacterium | reverse complement strand
TGCCTCTGGCTGGTATCCGGTTCAAGCCGGTAGCGAAAAGCCTTTCGAATGATCAGCGGGGCTCGCTCCTCCTCTGGCTTTCAATGCAATGGCTGGAGAGCAGCGGCCACGCCGCACGCCTTATATCCCCAGCGATGAATCGCGGGGCCTTGCGGCGTTTCTTTGGTAACCCGCCTGCCAAAAGAAGGGCGGGCCCTCCGCGGTGGAAGAGCCCGCCTCTTCTCAAGCCTCTATGCTATCCAGGAATCACGTGTAGCCACTTGCCCAGGAGGAACTGCATCCTGCCTAAGAAGAGCGAGATGCGGGCCATGACCGTGTTTCCAAATGCGGAACCAAAAGCTACCATCATCACCCATTTGCCTATTGTCGCACCGGCTCCGATGACTCCTGTGCGCCGGGACGTGAAGAAGAAATACGTCAGTGTACCCGCGACTCCAAGGACAAGCACCCAGTTCGAAAATGTCTGGAAGAGGTCTCCCGCAACCCACAGCGGCTTGAACGTTGCGACTGCCTGTGTCAACACCAGTGGTCTGGGGTCGCGCGTGAGCACGTAGGCCGAGCCGTAGCCGATGATGAAGCCGATGCAGTACCTTGAGAGCCAGGCAATATTCTTGATGTACCGTGTGTATATGAGCAGGCCGATCAATACAGGGAAGATGTAGGTCCACTTTCCTTCGGCGATGATCGACTTCATTATGGTCGGCTTCCCGTAAGTGAACCAGGCTGTCATCACGCTGTAGCCGACGCTGGTCCCGACGAACAGGTGCTCGGCAAACCGGTATACGGGGTTTTCCTTGTAGAGGATCGACAGGATGGCAAGGGTCAATAGCGCCATAATCCAGTTCTGAAAATCGGAACCCGCGACGAAGATCTTATCCAACACATATCACCTCCGTTTCCTGTCTGCCTCCGGCTAAGCCTTGCCCTGGGGTGTCTGCTTCCGCGTCATGAGGTAGCCGATATTCCCCAGGATAATGAACAGGACCATGAGAATATGGGTTGCCGATAGAGCGTCCATGCCAGCTATCGCGCTTCCAGGGCTCTTTACCAAAAGCTCATATTCGGCCGCTCCGCCCATGCCCTTCAGAATGCCCACTATCTGGCCTGACTGAACCAGTGGCATCTGGCCAGGCACAGCTACGGCAGTCGTGGCGGTCGCCAATGGCATTCTCAATGGGTCCGTGACCATCTTGACCCATTCCTTCTCGCCAGGGTCGCCCGCAATGAACGCGAAGACCATCGCTGCACTCTTGATGGTCTTGAATTCACTCATCAGCGGCAGGTCCGAGAAATTCTTTCCATAAAAATCGATACCCTGTAAGGCTTGGTGGGCGTCACTGATCATGCGCTCCAGCAGGACAGCCGCTCCGGGTTTATACCCGACGTTCACAAAGTCGACGCCATACTTCTTATCTGGGAAGTCTTTGCTGACCTCTTGCCATACGATGTTTGTCATGGCCCCCGCTTCAGGCCACATGCCGCCCACGATTACCCTGAGGTTCTTCCCAAGGGCATGGCGCAAGACAGCTTTCTGCGCCGGGAGCAGTTCCGGCATGCTTGAGGAGCCATAGTCCGCGCTACAGAACAGTATGGACCGAGCGGGAATCTTGTCCAGGGCATCATATGCCTTCTGCGTTTCCTTATTAACCACGATGGGTAGCCCGATGGGCTTTACGAGAACGTAACCAACAAGGACGAACAGCAGAACGTAGATTATCCGCCGGTCAATGTCCTGAACTCTTTGCCAGAAGCTCATTGCTCACACCTCCTTTCGACAGGCGGCTCTAGCCTTCGCCGCCCAAATGGCCTCGTTCTATACCCACAAGAATCCTGAGCGCCGTCGCCATCCCTCCGATGCACGCGCCGAGCTGGATGCCCCGGATCCCGGCCGTGTTGGGATAGTTCAGAATCCAGCTGGTGATGTCCGGGAACGCGGACCAGATAACTCGCCCGATGGGCACCACACCGATCATCATGATGACCGCGGAGGTAAGCAACACAGTCGCCTCAGCCGTCCTGACCCGGAACGCCCTGTAGGATGCAGACGCTATGTAGAACATGAGCAGGGAGAATGTGGTGGAGCTCATCGGAACGATCAATCCGTTGTAGAACCAGGAGTACTGAGCATCGCCAAGGCTTCCCCTGAGAAGCCCGAATACGATGAAGAAGTACGCGCCGGCGAGGAGCACTACACTGTATCCCCAGCCTTCCCTCTTCTGGGATATTTTTCTGAAATGGATGAGGTTTAGGTTGACGAGACCTACCAGCACCATAAATGCGGTGACGATGAGGAACCACTGGTCGAGTTCATTCTTCACGACCGTGAGAGCTTGAGTGGTGAAGAAGCCGGAAATGATGACCGCAAGTCCACACAAAGCCGCGAAAACCACAGGTCCTTCTCTACGCAACTCTTAGCACCTCCTTTCTCTGTCGTGCCGCCCGTATGTTACTTGTTGAGGATGGTCGCCAGCCAGTTGGCCTTGGGCGATACGGTCGATATCAGCGCTCCGACCAGGATTACTAGTGTCAGGGCCATCTTTGCCCAGTCCTGGGCGACCAGGTTACCCATCAACACCGGATCTTTCGAGAGGTAAGCGCTGGCCGCATAGATCTCCTCGCCGATGAGGCAGTAGTCGCAGGCTGCCACGAAGAACGGAATCTGATGGGTGTTGGCGGTCCCAGATATCTGGATAGCTCCAATCTGCGAGCCCACCTCGGCTATGACCAGGGCCTCGGCCCAGAAGCCGCCAATCAGCACGTTGGCGGCCGGCCGTTCCCTGTTCATCATGCCGACGCAAGCCGATGCATAGGCAAACTGCTCGCTTGAGTAGAACCGGACGCTCTCGACGACATACTTGTCTAGTTTCCCCTCCTGGGCATACGCCTGTCGGACGATCTCCTCTGTGATCGGGTATACCGAAGGTACACGGTTCGTCACTATGATATTCGTGTCGAACCTCGCGCACTGGCGGGCAACATAAGTGAGGGCGGAGAACGAGGCGAGCGTCTGTGCGTTCTGCAGATCACCGATCCCAGGCGAGTAATGGACGGGACGGCCCATCTCTGTCGCCCGGCCGATAGCCTCATCCAATGCATCGAGACCGGCGACTTTGTTCACTGCCGGTATTCTCTTACCTGCCCGTGACCTGGAGATCATCGTGAGCACGGCTGCACAGAAGATCACGACCATCCAGAAGGATGCAACCATATCCTTTGCAAGCATTGTTATCACCTCCTTCCTCTGACGAAACACCGAATAGCCAGATACGCCTCTTATAGCGTAATCTCCTTCTATCGTATTACGCAATTTGCAGATTTATATGAGGCATTCGTATGTCCTCATGTGTTTCGGGCGGGCCATCTGTGGAGGGAGCCTGTAGAGAAGGCAATCGAAAAGGCCCCTTCCGGGGCCTTCCGACAAGCGATGGAACTATTGTGTTACGGCAGACCTACTTCGCGACCTTGAGAAAGTCAATCAGCAGGAACTGAAGGCGGCCGAGGAACAACGACACACGAGCCATGACGGTGTTCCCGAAGGCTGACCCGAATGCGATCATCATGACCCATTTGCCTGCCTGACCGACGTAGCCGACGACACCCTTGCGCTCCACCGTGAAGAAGAAGTACACGATGGTGCAGACAACGCCGACAGCCAGAAGGAGACTATCAAGGTTGCCCAGGTTGACAAACGTCGCCGTGACCTGGTCCAGGAACAAAGACTTGAAGTCCTTGGTCAGGACGTAGCCGGCGCCCATGCCCAGCAGGAAGGATATTGTGTACCGGCTCATCCACGCGATCGACTTGATGTACCTGGTGTAGATGATCAAGCCGATGATGATCGGGATGACGTAAGTCCACTGGCCGTCCTTGAGTATCCTGGTGTATATGGTCGGCTTGCCGTAGTTGAACCAGTTCATCATGACGTTATATCCGGCAAAGAGCCCGACATACAGGTGTTCGGTGAACCTGTAGACCGGATTGTCCTTAAACGCCACGGACAGCAGCGCTATCGTGAAAAACGCGATCAACCACTTTTGCAGTAGTGATCCTGCAACCCACACTTTGTTTCACCTCCGCCCTTCTCGCCAGCCCGGTCCACTGGCTCACGTGGTCTTACCGGATTTGTTCTTGGTGAAAACATAGCCAAGGTTACCTATGACGATGAACGCGATAATCACAAGATGGGCGAACGCCTGAGCGTCCATGCCTGCTGTGGCACGGCCAGGCACTTTCACCAGCACCTCATATTCGGCAGCGCCTCTCATGCCCCCGGCCAACCCGACGAGCTGGCCCGATTGTAGGAAAGGCATGGTCTCCGGCACCGACACAGCGACGCAAGAGGCCGCTATGGGGACCCCCAGCGGGCCACCCACAAACTTTATATAGTCTCTCTCGCCAGGAGTGCCGGTGAAGAAACCGAATATGAACTTGATGTCCTTGAACGACTTGAACTCGTTCATGAGCGGCAGATCCTTCAGGGGCTTGCCGTAGTGGTCCACTCCCGCGAACGCCACATGCGCGTCGCCAACCATTTTTTCCAACAGAACGTTGCCGCCGGCCTTGTAGCCGACGTTAACGAAGTCGACCCCGTACTTCTTGTTGGGGAACATGGGCTGCACTACAGTCCACGCGACTTCGGCCATGTTCCCGGCCATGGTCCACATACCGCCGGCGACGAACCTGAGGTTCTTCCTGAAGCCTTGTATCATCACCGACTGCAAGGTCGGGATGAGCTCGGGCATACCACCGGCGCTGAAGTCACAGCCAAGCCATACGATCGAACCGGCCGGAAGCTTCTCGACCGCGTCATAGGCCATCTGCGTCTCTTTATTGACGGAAATGGCCATGCCGACAGGCCTGATCATTGCCGCCGCCAGTGTGACGATCATGATGATGTAGATGATCCGGCGGTCTACTTGCTGTGCTTTCTCCCAGAAACCCACGTCTTGGGCACCTCCTTTCTGTACGTCTCGGGCTACTCGACACCGCCCAGGTGTCCACGCTCAATGCCTATCAAAACACGAAGAGCCTGCGAGATGCCGCCCAGCGTGGCGCCTATGGTGATGGCGCGCATGCCCGCCGTGTTCGGGACGTTCATGATCCATGACGTCCACTTCGGCAGCATGGGAGAGATCATCTCGCCGATGGTCACACGGCCCAACATAACGATCACAGCAGCCACCAGCAGCACGGCTGCTTCACCAGTCCTGATGCGGAACGCCCGGTAAGCGGCCGAAGAGATATAGAAGACTAGGATGGAGTACATGGTGGCGTTCATCGGGACTATGCTGGTGTTATACATCCACTGGAACTTCGGGTCGCCCGCGCTCGACACGGTCATCCCGAAGAGGATGAACCCAATCATACCGACCATCAGAACTATGCTGTAGCCCCAGCCTTCCTTCTTGCGCTGGATCTTGCCCGTGTGAATCCGCGCCAGGTTGACTAGGCCGACGGCCACGGCGAACGCTGTAGTTATCAGGTACCACTGGTCGAGTTCGCCCTTTATCGCGACGAGAGGTTTGGCGGAGAAATACGTCACAATGATGACCACAAGGCCCACAATGAACGCGACCGCAACTGGTCCTTCCTTACGCAACTTGCCCACACCCCCTTCTTTGTGGATTTGCGACCCGGGTTACTGCTTGAGCATCGTGAGTAGCCAGCTGGCCTTTGGCGAAACCGTGGCGAGAATCGCTCCGACGACGATCAATACGACGGAGACCATCTTGCCCCAGTCCTGGCCGATCAGCGCGCCGAGTAGAACTGGGTCCTGTGACAGGTAAGCCCCGGCTGCGTAGATTTCCTCACCCATCAAGCAGTAGTCGCAAGCGGCCACAAAGAATGGTATCTGGTGTGTGTTGGCGGTACCGGCAATCTGGATCGCGCCCACCTGCGACCCAACCTCTGCGAAGATCAGTGACTCCGCCCAGAACCCGCCGATCAGAATGCTGGCTGCCGGACGCTCGCGATGCATGACACCCACGCAAGCCGCGGCGTACGCGAACTGGTCCTCGGAGAAGAAGCGCACGTTGTCCGGGACAAATGAATCGGGCTTGCCCTCGGTAGCGTAGGCTTGCTTCACGATTTCCTCCGTGATCGGATAGACGACGGAGTTACGGTTGGTGACGATCAGAGCCGTGTCATACTTCGCGCACTGGCGGGCTACGTAGCCGAGGGTGGAGAACGAGGCGAGCGTCTGAGCGTTCTGGAGGTCACCGATGCCTGGCGAGTAGAAGACCGGGCGGCCCATTTCGGTCGAGCGACCGATCGCTTCATCCATCGCTTCCAGGCCTGGCACCTTGTAAACGGTCGGCACCTTCAGCCCCTTGCGCGACCTGGAGATCAGCACCAGGATGGCGACGCAGTACACAAGTTCCAGCCAGAACGCGGCAACTAGGCCCTTTGCTATCATCCATTTCACCTCCTTTCAACGGGATTTGACTGCCTGGTAACTACGACACTACACAAGGGATTCCCTTTCGATAACCGCGCAAAGACGCCTTTTTTTCCATCTCTCAGCATAACTCTATGTCCTGATCTGTTTGAGATATGTTTGGTTGATGGGATGCAATAATGAAATGAGCCCCGGTGCGGGACTTCTGTGGGTGATTGGTCACTGAGGCCGCGCGGTTCCGAGCATCGTGGACATGGCCGCGTGTCCGCATGCCCCGTGGCCCCGGCGGGCTGCGTCCTGTCTGAGCCCTGCATCTGGAATCGAGTAAGGGGGCTGAAGGCCCCCTTCTCACAGAACCGTGCGTACGGGCCTCGTACACGGCTCTTCGCAAACTAACCCATCTTCATGGCATGGATCTTCACCAGCGAGACCAGCTCCATGCCTTTCCGTGGTGTGTTCTGGTCTGGTCGTCCGCATGGCTCGGGTCTTCGCTTCGGCACTGCCGGCGCGGTGTCTTTGCTCCCAACTGCCTGCGCCGCCGCCTACTCAGACCGGGACGGTACCCTCGCTGCTCTTCACTGTTCCGCAGGCACCATCGTGCTCGCGGCGGGACGAACCCTCTCCGAGTACCCCCTTACCTGGTTTGCTGTCCCTTTCCCGTGCCACCTTCCGTCCTTTCCTCGGCACCTAGTGCTGCGTTCGCCCCTTCGCAACGCCACCAGCCTTTTGAACCGGCGCGCTCCTGCACACTCCAGCGCAGGTCCCCTGAGTTTTGCCCTCCCTCCGGTTACCCGGGTTCACTGGCTCAGGGTTTGTGGCTACTACGGGCTCATCTGACTCCTTCCACCGCATTGGAAGCGCCTTGGGTTTCCCCCTTGACGCCACCTATCTCATCGCGGGCTCTTCGGGCTTATGAGGCCATGAACACCTCGCTCAAACGATGGAAGGCCTCCCTGGATCATCTCACTGGCTTCCACCCCGACCCGACCGTCATAACCTCCGC
>JAUYEF010000383.1 GCA_030691635.1 Bacillota bacterium | reverse complement strand
GGTTCGAGGAACTCTCAGTCGTGCCGACGTGATAACCCACGTACGCTTTCCTGTTATTCGCGGCCTGGATCATGCGGGCTGTGGCCGCCGGGGTCGAGGGGCTGTGCCCGCCCATTATCTTGATACCGAGCGCGCCCTCGGACACCACTTGATCCACCATGGCCTCGATCTCGTTCAGAGTAGGCTGGTCCTCTACCCACGGGCCCAGGGTCTGGAGACCTGCTATGCACATTCCAGAACCTGCGGCCGGCAGACTCGCTATGACCTTCCGGCACGCGCCGTAATCCACCGCGGTTGTCACGCCGGCCCTGGCCATCTCCCTGTGGGCGAGCGCTCTGCCGCCGATGTGGGTATGCGAGTCGATCAGACCAGGTGTGACGAGCCTCCCCGCCGCGTCGAGGCTCCTCCGGGAAGAAACGCCGTCAAGGCACCCTTCCACTGCGGCGATCTTGCCCTCGGCGACCCCAATGTCGCGTTTGCCGTTGATGCCGTTCTTGGGGTCCACGAGCCAGCAATTCCTGATCAGAAGGTCGAATTCCATCATGCGTCTCCCCTTTCGGCCCCTGGCTCTAATTACGTCCAGCCATACACGATTTCCTCTCAGGCAGGACCAGAGGCGGCCTGCGCTTAATTGCTGGTCAAGGAATGCTTCTGCCCGGCAATGCGGCACGAGTTCTCATCGCTGAGGTGGTCCGCCCTCGTGCCGGAGGGCAAATAACCTGCGCACTGGAATCTGCGCCTGGAGGTCTTGCTGATGACAACAATGGAACTTGCCGAACGCATCGTCGCCACACCGCTTGAGAGCATTCCCGGGCCGGCGCTCGTCGAGGCCAAACGCAGCCTGCTCAACTGGGTGGGCGTCGCCATCGGTGCAGCGCAGCACCCCATGGTGGACATGGTGTTGCGAGTGGGACGGCTGCACGGGGCCCGTGAGGATGCGACCGTGCTCGGCCGCGGCACAAAGACCGACATGTTCACGGCAGCTCTCGCAAATGGCATATCGTCTCACATCCTCGACTACGATGACACGCTGCTGGACACCGTGCTTCACCCGAGCGCGCCCGTGTTTCCAGCCCTGCTTGCCTACGGAGAGACGTACGGAGTGAGCGGCGGCGACTTCCTCGCTGCCTTCGTGATGGGAGCTGAGGTCGAGCAGCGCATAGCGCAGGCGATCTACCCATCGCACTACGACAGGGGCTGGCACATAACGGGCAGCGTGGGAGCTTTCGGAGCGGCCGCGGCCGTCGGGAAGCTGCTGGGCCTCGACCGGACGCGGATGGCCTACGCGCTCGGGCTCGCCGCGACGCAACCGCTCGGTATGCGCGAGATGTTCGGGACCTTCACGAAGCCCTACCACCCGGGCAAGGCGGCGCAGAACGGCCTGGAGGCGGCCTTCCTGGCGCGAGAGGGCTTCACCAGCTCGACCAGGGCGATTGAGGCGCCGCGCGGTTTCGCGTTGGTGACGTCCGAATCGCCCAAATTCGAGCGACTGGTGGACGGCTGGGGCGAAACGTGGGAGATCCTCAACAACAGCTACAAGCCCTTCCCCTGCGGGATTGTGATCCACCCCAGCATCGACGGTGTGATGAGGCTGCGCGAGAAGCACGGATGCCGCCCGGAATCGGTCCTCGAGCTCGAACTCAAGGTGCACCCGCTGGTCCTGGAACTATGCGGCAAGAAGGAGCCGCGGGACGGGCTGGAGGCGAAGTTCAGCGTCTACCACTGTGCGGCGATCGCCCTGATCGATGGGTGGGTGGGCCCCTCGCAGTTCGATGACGCGAAGGTGTGGGCGCCCGAGACGCTTGCATTGCGGGCGAAGGTCATTGCACGGCCTGACCCGGCGATCGCAGAAGACCAGGTCTGCGTCACGGCGCATCTCAAGGACGGCTCGACGGTCAGCCAGTTCGTGGAGCATGTCGTCGGGAGCAAGCATGTGCCGATGACCCGTGACCAGTTGGAGAAGAAATTCCTCAGTCTTACGACAAGTCTCTCACCAGAACGCCGGCAAGAGCTTATCAAGACGATCTGGAATTTCGAGGTAAAATCTGATGTGGCACTAATGGCGGCGCTCACGGCACCAGACACACCACTGAGCAGTTGACGGGGCCGGCGGGGGTAGTCTTGTGATTGATGGTCTCGAAATAGTGCAATATGTGCGCTCCAGGCCCGGCTTGAACGGAGCCCCCCTTGCGTGCGGCGTTGGTCGTTTTCCGGGCAGCCTGTCCGGCAGGGATGCACAGGTGATGGCCGGGCTGCTTCGCGCATTCGTGAGGGACGAGTACCACATGGTGATCGAGCGCAGGGAAACCCAAAACCATGATGCCGTCATGAAATACTTGCGCGGCTGCAATTGCAACTATCACCTGCAGGAAAGCAAAACTCGTCGCCTGAAGTTGGGGGGCCTGCTTCCCCGCTTTGGGGAAGTGATTGAGGTCCCCAGGATGTGGCTTCAACTGGACCACAAGTCGCTGTGCGGCTTCCTGGAACGCTTCTGGCCCGGCACACTTGAGTCGGGGGTCTCGTTCCTGGTGCTTCCTTCGTGGGTCACCCCCGCGATCTGGGCGCTACAGAACGCTGGTCGAGAAGGCCTGCGAGAGATGAATGGCGTTCTCTACCGGCTCGACCAGTCTGACACTGAGTACCTGGGAGTAACAAGCGACGAATCCCGGATCAGGATCGCTTCGCTCGTCGAGCATTTCGCGGTCACAAGCGGCTTGAAGGTGACGTACGTCAAGAAGTGACAGCCCCTCGGCCCGGAAGCAGGCGTTTTCGTAGCCCGCGCGTGCGAGCGTCCCCACGCCAGCGCGCGTAACACCCCGGACGTCACAGGGCCTGCCGCGCCAGAGACTCCCTCCTCTCAAGAGTGACGCTGTAGATCAGCGACGCCAGGGCAATGCCGGCACCGGACAGGAACACGACCGGAGCACCAGCGAGGTCCCACAGGTATCCCCCGATCATCGGCACTGACACACCGCTTATGTGGTTTATCGTGCTGCCCATGGCATACGCTGGTGAAAGCGCCTCAGATCTTGCGATCTTGCCCAGGTGAGTCGTGATGGCAACATCGAACCCCTGCAATCCCTGGTCAAGCACGTATATGGCGTAGAGCAGCAGCGGCGCTTTGACGAACGCGTAGCTCGCGAACAGCACGGATACAATCGCGTAGCTGAACACCAGGCTCCTTTGCTCGCCCCACCGGTCGATGGCCCTGCCTATCAGGGGCCTCGTGAAAATGGCAACCAGGCTGGAAATGGCGGATAGAAGCACCATCGTGCTCACGGGTGTTCCGAACGTCCGGACCAGAAGATATCCCGCGAAGGTCATCGTGATGTGACGCCGGGACCCTCCCAGGAAAGACAAAACGTAGTAGCTCATGTACCTCCGGTCAAAATTCATCGCGGTCTTACCCGGCGCGACAGTGCCCTCAAGCCTCCTGGCCGCGACCAACAGGCCTCCCACCAGCGCAGATGCGGCTGCGATCGCGTGCACCAGACCATAGTTGGGGCGCTGCGTCACCTTCGCCAGGCCGATGACCACGAAGAACGCAGCCAGCGAAGCCGCGGCGCCGCCGCTGTTCAGCAAGCCCATGTGCGTGGCACGTTCCTCGCGAAGCGAGTTCTTCATCACTATCGACTGCTGCACAGGGTAGAACAGGTGGAATCCCACAGACAGCACCAGCGTCGCGACGATAAGCAGGGCGAAGTTCGAGGCGAACACGTGGCAGAACAGGCCAAGCGCCGTAATCCCGAGGCAGACGCCCGCCCACACGTTTTCCCGGAAGTAGCCCGACACGATGGCCAGAGGCGCGGTCAGCAGGCCCGGGATTTCGCGGATTCCCTGCACCAGGCCGAGCTGCCCCGGCTGGATTCCCAGTATCTCCACCACGAAGTTGTTGAAGACGCCCCTCTGCAATCCCATGCCGAATTCGAGGCTCACGGTCGCACCCATCAAGAAGCGGAAGGCCGCTTTCCTCATCCTACGGACGTCTGCGTCAGTGTCTGCCAGCTGGATCACCATCTTTTCCATTGGGGCTGCGTCGGCACGATATCATACAATGCCCGGCCCCTCCTCGACATGCTCACGCATCGCCGCCAGCCCGAGCCCGGCAAGCCGAGGTCTCATCTCCTTCTGCCTCAGGCTCCGGAGGGTGGGCACGCCCTCTGGCAAGCGATGCCACGACTCCCAGAGCACAGAGCGCTGCGAAAACGGCGAACGCCGTTCTGAAGGCGGCCACGAGCCGGGTACGGTCCGCCGATGCAAGGTCGACATTGCCGACGTACATCGTCATCAGCAAGGTGACGACTGCCATGCTTGCGCCCTGCCCTATGACCCTCATGGTCGCCACGGACGACGACGCGAGGCCGTAGAACTTCCTGGGCACCGCACACATGATGGAGTTCACGTTTGGTGACGAGAACAACGCAAGACCCAGGCCGATAAGCGCCAGGTCCGCGATGATGAGCCAGACGGATACCTGCTTGAGCAGGAATGACAGCACGAAAAGCCCTGTGGCGGTGATGGCCATGCCGGTGGACGCGACGATCCGCGGCTCCGCCCGGTCGGACAGCGCGCCGGCGAACGGTGACACCAGCGCCATCATGAGAGGCTGCGCTAGCATTATGAGTCCCGCCGACTGTGACCTGATTCCCATGACCACCTGAAGGTGAAGCGACAGCAAGAA
>JAUYEF010000325.1 GCA_030691635.1 Bacillota bacterium | reverse complement strand
GTTTGAGGCCGACGTGACTGATTGGCAGTCCAATCTGCGGAAAACCGGGCGCCCATCAGTCCGATTGCAGGCAACCGGTAGTCTGGTCGAACGTTTGAGGCCGACGTGACTGCCGGGCAGCCCGTTCCAGCGGAAAACCGGGTGCCTCATCAGTCCGATCCGCAGGCAACCGGTAGTCTGGGCGAACTCTGAGGTCGACGTGACCGCCGGGCAGCCCGTTCCAGCGGAAAACCGGCTGGCAAGACGTCTGCCCGTCCCACAGCCAACGGCCAACCAAGCAAACAGAAGATAACCAAAGGGGCCGTCCTCGCTAATGCTTTTGGGATGGCCCCTTCAGGTTCTGCCTGCTACGACGATAGCCTGTAACGCCTAGTGATGTCCAGGCCGATTCCCGAGCCCGCAACGGAGCCCGACCTACAGCTAAGCCGCTCTCTATGCCTGGAATACAGATCCTGCCTCGAACTGACTTCCCGACAGCTAGATGTCCGCCGGAACTAGCTGCGTGGCAGTCAGATCCATCTCAACTGTATGCCAGAAATACAGATCCTGCACGGCTACAGTGGTCGGGAGGGCCATTACACGCTGCTTTCGCGTTCAAAGGAGGAGCACGCCCTCCAGAATTGGTAATATTAGAGGCGTGGCGCGCAAGATGCGCCCTGGAACCTGAACGGGGGAGATGCCGACTTGAGAATCGATAGAGAAGAGGTCCTCCGCATCGCGCGGCTGGCCCACCTCGAACTCGGCCCGGATGAAGTCGCACGGTTCACCGAGCAGCTCGACACGATACTGAACTACATGGACAAGCTCCGTGGCCTGGACACCGCGGGAGTCGAGCCGACCTACCATGCGTTGCAGGATCTCGCTAACGTGTTCAGGCAGGATAAGGTGGGTGAGGTGCTGCCCGTCGAGAAGGCGCTTGCGAATGCCCCCGAGCGAGAGGGCAGCTTCATCAAAGTGCCTCGCATCGTCGAGGAGCGGGGGTGATGGCATGAAGATGCACGAACTGACGGCCCACGAAATCCGGGTGCTGCTGGAGCGAGGGGAAGTCTCGCCAGGAGAGGTGCTCGACTCGGTTTTGGGTCATATTCAGGACCTTGAGCCGGCGCTCCACGCATACATCACCCTGTGCCCGGACGATGCGCGGGAAGCCGCCGAGCAGGCCTGCAAGGCATATGCGGACAAGTCCGCCGGAGCGCGGTGCGGAACCGGAGCGCGGTGCGGAACCGGAGGGCGGGACGGAGCCGGAGCTCTGTGCGGCATTCCCATCGCCATCAAGGACAACATGTGCACGGAAGGCATCCGCACGACTTGCGGGTCCAAGATACTGCACAACTTCGTCCCGCCCTATGACGCCACCGTGATCTCCCGCCTGAAGAAGGACGGCGCGGTAATCGTGGGCAAGACGAACATGGACGAGTTCGCCATGGGTTCATCCACCGAGAACTCTGGCTTCTTCGATACATATAACCCGTGGAGAAAGGGCGCTGTGCCAGGCGGTTCGAGCGGTGGATCAGCCGCGACAGTGGCGGCAGACGGCGCTATCCTGGCGCTGGGCTCGGACACCGGCGGTTCGGTACGGCAGCCCGCCTCATTGTGCGGCGTGGTCGGCCTGAAGCCCACATACGGCCTGGTATCCAGGTACGGGCTGATCGCCTTCGCTTCGTCCCTTGATCAGATAGGCCCGATTACCAAAGACGTTACCGACTGCGCGCTGCTGCTCGGCGTCATCGCAGGCCACGATCCACAGGACTCAACCTCCGCCCCGGTCCAGGCGTCCGACTATACGACTTACCTGGACAAGGACATCAAGGGCACAAGGATTGGCATCCCCAAGGAGTATATGGGCGAGGGAATCGACCCGGACGTCCGGCGTGTGGTGGAGCGCGCGGTCGCGGTGCTGCGTGGCCTGGGGGCTTCCGTGGACGAGTGCTCGCTGCCCCACACAGACTATGCGCTGGCGACCTATTACTTGATAGCGCCCGCCGAGTGCTCATCGAACCTCGCGCGGTTCGATGGGGTGCGGCACGGGCTGCAAACGAAGGGCCGGTCGATTGAGGACATGATGTCGAAGACCAGGCGCGACGGTTTTGGCGCGGAGGTCAAGCGGCGCATCATGCTTGGCACGTACGCGCTGAGCGCAGGCTACTACGATGCCTACTACGCGAAAGCGCAAAAGGCGCGGACGCTCATCCGGAAGGACTTCGAGCACGCCTTCAAGCAGTTCGACGTGCTCCTATCGCCGACGAGCCCGACGGTTGCGTTCATGGCGGGAGAGCGAGTCGACAACCCGCTCCAGATGTACGCAGCGGACCTCTGCACAATCCCGGTGAACCTGGCGGGGCTGCCCGCGATGTCTGTGCCATGCGGCTTTTCGGCGGGCCTGCCTGTGGGGCTCCAGCTCATCGCCCCTCACTTCGAAGAAGGCGGGCTATTCACCGTCGGGCACGCGTACGAGCGGGCGACAGGATGGCGGCAGTTCAGGCCGGCACTCGACTGGCAGGCCTCTGCGACACCCGAGCAGGGACCAGCACCTAGCGACCCGAGCCCGGCAACGCCCGAGATGTAGGGAGGCGGCACGATGGAGTACGAAGTCACAGTGGGCGTCGAGGTCCACGTTGAACTGAACACGAAAACCAAGATCTTCTGCCATTGCCCCACCACTTTCGGGGCCGAGCCGAATAGCCAGACATGCCCCGTGTGCCTCGGGCTTCCCGGTGTGCTGCCCGTGCTTAACAAAACGTGCGTCGAGTACGCGATGATGGCAGCGATAGCGGTCGGCGGGGAAATAGCTCCGTATTCGAAGTTCGACCGGAAGAACTACTTCTACCCCGACCTGCCGAAGGGATTCCAGATATCCCAGTTCGACCTGCCGCTGGCGTTGGGCGGGGCCGTGGAGATAGGCACGCCTGAAGCGCCGAAGAAGGTCAGGATCAGGCGCATCCACCTGGAGGAGGACGCGGGCAAGCTGGTGCACGCGACTGAGCACGGTACCGTGAGCGGCGCCGCGACGTCACTGGTGGACTATAACAGGTGTGGCGTGCCGTTGATCGAGATCGTGACCGAGCCGGACATGTCGTCGGCCGAGGAAGCGCGTGTTTTCCTCAACAACCTCAAGGACATCATCCAATACCTTGGCATCTCGGACTGCAAGATGGAGGAGGGGTCGCTCCGCTGCGACGCAAACGTCTCCATCAAACCCAAGGGCCGGCAGGCTCTTGGAGTGCCGGTCGAGCTCAAGAACATGGGATCCTTCAGGGCCGTCGCGCGGGCAATCGAGCATGAGGTGGGAAGGCAGAGCCAGGTGCTGGACGCCGGCGGGCAGATCAAGAGGGAGACCCGGCGGTTCGATGAGGACACAGGCGCGACCATGCTCATGAGGCAAAAAGAGGCTACGGAGGACTACCGTTACTTCCCGGAGCCGGACCTGGTGCCTGTCAGGATAGATGAGCGCTGGAAGGAAGAAGTGCGAAAGCGCCTTCCAGAGCTGCCGGACGCCAAACGCAGGCGATTTGTCCAGGAGTACGGCCTGCCTGAATACGATGCCGGCGTGCTGGTCGCCTCCCAGTCCATGGCCGGTTTCTTTGAGGATTGCGTCAACGGCTACGGCAACCCTAAGGCCGTCGCGAACTGGGTAATGGGCGAGTTGATGCGGTACCTCAACGTCTCCGGGAAGGAGATAGGCGCCTTCCCGGTAACGCCCGAGATGCTTGCGGCCATGCTGAAGCTCGTGGATGCCGGCACGATAAGCGGAAAGATCGCAAAATCCATCTTCGACGAGATGTGCCAGACCGGCAAGTCACCGGCCAGGATCGTCGAGGAGAAGGGCCTGACCCAGATATCCGACGCGGGTGAACTGGCGTCGATCGTGGAGCGCGTCATCGCGGCGAACCTAACGGTCGTCCAGGATTTTAGGGCCGGGAAGGAGAAAGCCCTCGGTTTCCTGGTCGGACAGGTCATGAAGGAGACCAAAGGCAGGGCCAACCCGGGACTTGTAAACAAGATGCTCAAAGACAAGATCGGGTGACGCGAGAGCCGGATGGCCGCGCGAGCAGGGCTGACCGGCGTACCCACAACTACCGGACGACGCCGGGCCCACCTGTGGCACTCGGGCAAGAAGCGTCTGATACTGGGTTGGGGGGATTCTCACTGCTTACGCTAGAGAAACTCTCGAAGACCTACCGCGGCTCCAAGGTGCGCGCGGTCAGCGATCTCGATCTCGAGGTGCGCGCGGGGGAGATATTCGGGTTCCTCGGCCCGAACGGCGCGGGCAAGACCACGACGATCAAGATGATAGTCGGCCTGTTTAAGCCGGACCACGGCAGGATCACCGTTGACGGGGTCGACGCGCTCGACCGCCCGCTCGAGGCCAAGGCCCGCATTGGGTTCGCCCCTGACACGCCCGAACTCTACGACAAGCTGACTGGCCGCGAGTACCTGTCCTTCATCGCGGACGTTTTCGAAGTCCCACCCACAGAGCGTAACCGGCGAGCGGGTCAGATACTGGAGATATTCGAGCTGAAAGGCGCTCTTGACGACGTGATCCAGAGCTACTCGCACGGCATGAAACAGAAACTCGCCGTGACCGGGGCCCTACTGCACAGGCCACCCTTGCTGGTGCTGGACGAGCCCATGACAGGGCTGGACCCGAAAGCTCAGCATGCGTTTAAGGACTATATGCGCAAGCATTGTGATGAGGGGAAGGCGGTCTTCTTCTCGACCCACATCCTTGAGGTCGCGGAGCGGCTCTGCGATAGGATCGGCATCATCAACAAGGGCAGGCTGGTCGCGGTGGGTACCATGGCTGAACTGCGCCAGATGGCGGCCGGTGAGTCCACGCTGGAGAGCATCTTCCTGGAGCTGACGCAGGAATGAGAGACGAGGTTGAAGCGCACAAAGGAAGAGCTGACACAGGAATGAACACGAACAAGTTCTGGCCGCTATTCTGGACGATGTTTCGCTCCTCATATGGGATATCTCTGCTGAAGTGGCGCTACATCAAACGCAGGGAAAGACTGTGGGAGCCCGTGCTGTTCCTGTGGGGGATCGGCACGCTCGTCTCGGTCTTCGGTTACAGCCTGTACCGTGTGGCGCTGGCAATCGCGCAGGTGGGCAGCGCTTTTGGGCAGTCTTCCCTGGCGCTCGGGATGGGCGCCACCGCCGTAGCCGGGCTCGTGCTGGTCTTCGGGTTCTTCTGGGTACTCTCCCTTTTCTACTTCGCAAGGGATAACAGCATCCTGGTGCCTCTACCGTTGAGACCCGGCACGATCGTGCTGGCGCGCTTCTTTGTCGTGCTCGTCGGAGAGTACATCACGGCGCTATTCGCCTTCGGCCCGGCCGTGGCCGGGTATGCGGGCGTGGCTGGCTTCACGCTGGGGAAGGCCCTGGTATCGGTTGTGGTGTTCCTGCTCCTGCCCGTCGCGCCGCTCGCCGTGGCGGCGCTCGTGGCCCTGGTGCTCATGCGGTTCATCAACCGCAGGCACCGCGATGCCTACATGATTGCGTTCAGCGCGGTGCTGGTCGTGGTGATACTTGGGTTCCAAACCTTCATCACGCGCTCAACGGCGAACGTCGACCCCGAGCGCTTTCTGCAAGAACTTGTTACAGCCCGCTTCGGGGTGTTGAGAGCGGTCACCAGCCGCTTCCCGCCAGCATTCTGGGCGGCAATGGCGATAGACCGGTGGCCGTCGGTCGAAGCCCTAGGGAACCTTGGCCTGCTGCTTGCGACGTCTGCGCTGGCTCTTGTGCTGATCCGTTGGGTCGGTGAAGTGCTGTTCTACCGAGGACTGATCGGCGGTGAGGAGCAGGCCCGAGGAGACCGGCCGGCTCGGGCGCGCGCCCGAGCAGCGGCTCGCCGCCAGGCCCTGGGGGACGGCGTGATCCTGAACGCTCCCTCTTCTCCCGCACGGGCACTTGCGTGGCGGGAGTGGGTGCTGTTCATGCGCACGCCTCTCTGGGTCATGAACGGGCTTCTGCCAGGCCTGATAGCCCCGTTTGCGATGGTGATGCCGCTGGTCGCGAGGGGTGGCATGGGTGCGATGATCGCGCAACTCAAGGCGCCCAACGCCCAGCTCTATGTCGGCCTGGGCTTCGCGGCGTTGTTCACATTCATGGGGTCCGTGAACTCGATCGCCAGCACCGCAGTCTCGCGCGAGGGCAGACGATACTGGATATCCAAGACGATGCCGCAAGACCCCGCCAGGCAGGTCCAATCCAAGCTGGCGGTGTCGGGTCTGCTTCTCGGGCTCAGCATGCTGCCTTCGGTGCTGGCCTATGTCATCGTTCTGAAGCCGACCATGCTCGCTATCGTCGCTCCTGTCGTCACAGGCGTCCTCGGCGCGCTGAGCGGTATGGCGGTCGGGCTGAGGATAGATATGGCCAGGCCGATGTTGCGGTGGGATGATCCACAGGAGCCGGTGAAGAGGAACCTCAACGCGATATTCCCCATCGGTTTTGCGGTTGCTTACTTTGCCGTCGGGTCTTTCCTGGTCAGGGGATGGATTCATCTGGCCTGGAACCCGGCCCGGATATACGCGGCTGTGCTGGTTCTGGCAGCCATCGTGGCAGCCCTGAGCGTTACGGGCCTGCGTTCGGCGGCACGCGCGGCGTATGGGCGGATAGAGCCGTAGCGCGGGTGAGATCTCACCCATCGTTGGGCGACGGGCACCGCGGCGGCTGCCGCCCCCGTCAATCACCGCGTCGATAATGGGTGACGACGCGGCGGCGGTCGTTGTTCACCGGCTGCCGACACGGGAGTATGCGTCGTCACCTGGCAACGACGATCGCTGCATTGATCACCAGGAGACGACA
>JAUYEF010000043.1 GCA_030691635.1 Bacillota bacterium | reverse complement strand
CTGCGCCTGCTGCGTGGGGAGTCTGCGGAGATGCTGTCGCGGGAACTGGGCGTGGAGATCTACCGGCTGGAACGGTGGGGGACAAGGCCCTAAGCGGCATTGACGCGGTCTTGCGGGAACGTGACGGCGACCCGGTACAGGCCGAGCTGGACGCGGCCCTGAAACGGATCGGCGAGTTGACGATGGAAAACGAACTATTGTGGGCCAAGACGGGGAAACCAGGCCCTTTACCGCCAAGAGGTCGAGGAGGTGAGCGGGACGATCTCCGCGACCACTGGTCGCCGTTATGGCTTGGAGCTTGTTTGCCTGGTTTGGGGACTGGCGCGGTCGTCGTTCTACGCCCGGCGGCGGCGCTCAAGAAGCGAGCTTCCGCCAACGAGGCGGGGACCGGACCACTTCTGACGGACGAGGAGTTGCTTGGACACATCAGGACGGATTTGGCGGCCTCCCCGTTCTCGGGCGAGGGGCACCGCAAGGTCTGGGCCCGGCTGCGGGTCCAGCGCGGGGTTCGGGTGGCCAGAAAGCGTGTCCTGAGGCTGATGCGCGCGCATAACCTGCTGTCTTGGCGCCGGTGCCGGCAAGGCGTCGGCAACCCCCACCAGGGTGAGATCGTGACCAGGGCGCTCAGCCAGCCTCCACGGGATATCCCCAGTAGCCCACAACGTTCCCAGTGATCCACGGTTGACAGCGCGCAGGTTACGGGCTATTCTAGTCATTAATGGTCGACCAAATGCCAGGCCCACGCCTCCATTGAGGCTCCTCGCCATCAGACAACCGGCTGAATATGAAGCGCAGTACGAAATGGAGGAACAGTGTGCGAGTTTTTTCGCTTCAGCCAGGTCCGAGTTCCCCTCAGTCCTATCCCGAACCTACCTTGCTATGGTTTGACAAGGTCGAGCAGGTGCGTTGCAGGGTTGCCAAGTTGATGGGGGCTCGGGCAGACCAGATAGCTTTCAAAAACACGTCACACGGTCGTGTCCAGATTTGAGCACCCCAACAACGTTTACGCCTGGCTGCCCCTGCGCCGGCAGGGCGTCGAAACCAGGCTGCTGCCACTTGACGGCTCCAGTAGCAGCATCGACCAAATCGACGGTCCGTCGACAGAAAGACCAGGGCAATAGGCATTGCCTCCGTGTCATTCGCCGCTGGCGAACGCACTAGCTTGGCTGAGTTGGCCCAACTCTGCGTTGATCGGGGAGTCTTCCTCATGGTGGACGGGGTGCAGTCTCTGGGTGTACTCGACCTTGACGTAAGCAATGTTTCGGTAGATGCCTTCGCGGCTGCCACAAGCAAATCCTTGCTGGGGCTGTACGGCATGGGGATTCTTTACTGCAAAGACCCAGACCAGATCCACCCTGCAAGCCTACCGCGCTTCGGGGTGGATCTAGGGGATGTTAACTACGTGCTGGCGGCGGGTGCACGTAGATTCGAGCTAGGCAACCACAACTGCCTGGCGGTTCACGCCCTGGACGCTTCGCTGGACCATATTACGGAAATCGGCCTGCCCCAGATCGAACAGCACGCTTTGGCCCTATCTACGAGTCTTGCGAACGGCGTAAGGGAGTTGGGGTACAAGCTGATCAGCCCGCCAAGCCTCCCGGAGGCATCGCACGTTGTGGTGTTCTGCCCGCCCCCAGCGGGACCATCAATCGCTGAGGTCAGCGCCATCCTCAACAGCGCTCAGGTGACCCATACCGTGAGACGCTTCGGCTTGTGGCTCTCATTCCATCTTCACAACAATGCCTCTGATGCAGAACGGGTTCTGGATGCACTGCCGCGGGTCGGTTGCCTAGGCTTTCGCTCGCAGAGCGTCTTGATGCCTGTGAACCAGGACATTGGCGAGCCTGAATGGGCGCAGGCTACCCCCGAAAAGGTGCCGCTAGCCGGTCGCTTTTTCCCGGGCTCACTCAACGCCACGGTCGATTGTCACCACTCCTCGCTGCTCGCCCAGTATCCTATCGACCCGTACTAGGGACATCATGAGAGGGGGCAGTTGTCTGTGCAGCGACTAAAGGAACTGGACCACAGGATCGTCAGTGAATTTGTGTTAGGTAACGGCTGCTATGAACGCCTGGTAGAGCTGTGCGCATTGGGGACCCGCTTTGCTGGGACGCTCGGAGAGAAGCTGGCGCAGGACTATATTGTCAAACAGCTCAGTTCTTATGGCCTGCGCACCGAAATCGAACCCTTCGAGCATCTGGCATGGAAACGGGGAACGGCATCTCTTGAAATCGTTGACCCGGTCAAGAGAGAACTGGTCGCCGTGTCGCTGGCTGGAGGCCCCTCCACGCCAGAAGGTGGCCTTGAGTGTGAGGTTCTTTCGGTGGGTGACGGCACGCCTCAAGAATTCGAGCAGTACCAGGGCCAGATAGAAGACAGGATAGTGTTCACCACCAGTTTCGCGCCAAAGACAGCCTGCATGCCCCCGCGCCAGTGCCATCGCCGTACGAAGTACGGACGGGCGGTTGCCAATGGCGCAAAGGCATTCCTGTTCATGAACAGCCAGCCTGGCATGCTCCCGCAGACAGGCTCGACAAAGCAGAATGAACCAGGCGAGATCCCAGCTGTCACCCTTCCTTACGAGGAGGGCGAAGTGCTCAGATATCACCTTCGGCGTGGTCCCGTCCGGGTCAAGCTGTCAATACAGAACGAGTCATTCAAGCACCAGACAGGCAACATCGTGGCTGAAATTACTGGACAGAACCCTGACGAGATAGTGATCATCGGAGGTCACTATGACTGCCACGACAATTCGCACGGGGCCCTTGACAATGGAGCGGGCGTGGCCATGCTGCTGGAGATGGCGAGGATTCTCAGCCAATCAGGGGTGCAGTTCCGCAAAACGATTCGTTTCGTGTTCTTTGCCGTCGAAGAGATGGCGTGCGTTGGTTCCTCGTTCTACGTTCTCAGGCACCGCGAGGAACTGGACCGCATCCACTTGTTCATGAACATCGACGGTGTAGGCCACCCCGGGGGCAAGACGTTCGATACTCAAGGATTTGCTGATCTGACCCAGTACATCTATGGAGTATCTCAGGATATGGGCTATGACTTCCCACTACCCAGCCCTGCCTTCTCAGGAGACTCCGTTTCCTTTGTAGTGGGCGGCGTACCGACCGCCGCTCTGAAGTCCAGCAGGACTCCGGGCATGTTCAACTACGTGGGGAAGATCGAAACCGGCGAGGATCGCGGGTGGGGGCACACCCCGGCCGACACGATCGACAAGATCAAACCATCCGACCTTTATGAGGGCTCAATAATCGCCGGACGGACCCTCATCCGAGCCGCTTCACACGTTGGCCCGATTGCTCGCTACAGAAACGATGACGAAGTCGCGGCGGTGCTCAACCACCACGGGATGGCGGAAGTGCTTAGCCTGATGGGGTGGCCAACCATACCGATTGGGACCAAGTACTCCGCCGCGAAGTAGAACATACGAGCACG
>JAUYEF010000248.1 GCA_030691635.1 Bacillota bacterium | reverse complement strand
ATAGATCTCCGATGCCACTGTCGGGATGATTTTACCAAGTCCTCCTTGCTCGCGGGCAAGATTCTCGACTAGCCTGGGTCCAGCAAGACCGGATCCTGAAGGGGGCTATCCCAAATTGCCAGCATGGAGAGAGCACCTAGGCATGCGAAAACACGCGTTGCTGCTTGCAGGACTGTTCTGCTGGCTCTGGCTGGAGCTCGTGCGAGTAGCGCTCCTCGGCGCGCAGCCACAACCTGTGGGCTGTGGCGTGTTCGAATCGTCAAGTTGACACTGTGTCAGCCTGCGCAAGGCCACTGCACGACGCGGTGGACAAGGTGTGATCCGCCGAAGACGGGTAGAGCGACAGCCTCATCGGCAAGCCCGGGCCCTGGGCCTGGACTCCCTCCTCCTGCTCTATGACCGCCGTGCCCCACCGGCATGGCCCAGGACGCTAGGTTTCAGCGGGTTCTACCACTTGGTGGCGAAGGTCCTTCGACCCGGCCCCGCCGCCACACTCGGGCAGCGCCTGCTCTGGGTTGACCCCGTGGACTTGTGAGGGGTTGAGGCGGGCCCCTCCGCGGCTGAGCTCGAGGCGTCACAAATCGAACTCTTCCTGCAAACTGGTCTACAGTGTGGGCCGTCGACAACTTTCGGAATCTGTATAAGCAGTTCCTATTGGACACCTGAAGGCGGCGAAGAAGTCCGAAAGTTGCCGAGACATATAATGTAACGGGAAGCCGGAAAAGCGGTCAATATTACAGGAAATCATCATTTTGAGGAGGAACATGGTACGACGTACCCCCGCCGTTGGGCGCGAGTTGCTGGAGGCGAAACGACGCCGGGACGGCAAGCGGGCGGAGGAGGCGCTACCCGAAAGCGAGAAGCGTCTCCGCGCCGTCGTTTCCAGCGCGCCCATCGTCCTCTTCGCTCTGGATCGAGAGGGCGTGTTCACCCTTTCGGAGGGCAAAGGCCTGGCTGCTCTGGGGCTGAAGCCGGGCGAAGTCGTCGGGCGGTCGGTCTTTGATGTCTACCGCGACGTGCCAGAGATTGGCGAAAAAGTTCGCCGCGCCCTGGCAGGCGAAGAGTTCGCCGCGACGGTGGAAGCGGCCGGATTGACCTTCGACTGCAAGTATACTCCCCTCCGAGACCAGGACGGCGAGGTCGCCGGCGTCATCGGCGTTGCCACGGACATTACCGAGCACAAGCGGGCGGAGGCGCAGCTAAGAGAGTCAAAACAGACCCTAGAAGACATGGCCAGGGGGATCAGCGATGGCATACTCCTTCTCTCCAAGGACTTCAAGGTTCTATGGGCCAACGAGGCGGCACTGAAGCAATCCGGCTGTGAGATCGACCAAGTCATAGGAAGCTTCTGCTACAAGATTAGCCATCGGCGACAGAGCCCTTGTAAGCCTCCATCTGACCCTTGCCCGATCTATCAGGTTCAGGAAACTGGCGAGCCTGTAGTCCTAACTCATACCCATGTCGATGCACAGGGGAAGACGGCCCTTGTTGAAGTTTCTGCCTATCCCATCAAGGACGAAAAAGGAGAAACGGTCAAATTCGTCCATGTGTCTAGGGACGTCACCGAACGCAAGCAGGCGGAGGAAGCCCTGCAAGAGAGCGAGGCCAAGTACCGCCAGATCTTTGAGAGTGTGCAGGACATCTTCTACCGAACAAATACGCAGGGCATCATCATCGAACTCAGCCCATCGGTGGAACGGTTCGGATACACCCGCGAGCGGCTAATTGGGACCCAGGTGCTGGACATCTACGAGAACCCGGAACAACGGTCAGCGCTTATGAAGGCGGTCCTAGAGCGTGGAGAGGTCACTGACTACGAGCTCCGCCTGAAAACCGGCGACGGCCGGGTAACTGACGCTTCCGTCAGTGCCCACTTGTTTCGCGGCTCCGATGGCACACCTGTCGGGTTCGAAGGTTCTATCAGAGACATCACCGAGCGCAAACGGGCCGAGGAGGCGCTGCGGGAGAGCGAAGCGAGGAAGCAGGCCATCCTAAACGCGATCCCAGACTTGATGTTTCGAATCAGCAAGGACGGCACCTTCTTGGACTACGCAGCGGAGAAAACGGGTGACCTGCTGGTGCCGCCCAGTGAATTCCTAGGCAAGAAAGTGCGTGAGGTGCTGCCGCCGAAGCTGGCCCGCCAGTGCATGCACCACGCGGAGCGAGCACTGCAAACCGGCGATACACAAGCCTTTCAGTATCAGCTTCTGCTGAACGGCGAGATGCGCGATTTCGAGGCTCGGATCGCAGCCACCGGGGAAGATGAAGTCCTGGCCATTGTACGCGACATCACTGAGCAAGAGCGGGCGGAGGAGCTACGCAGGCAGGCGGAACAGCGATATCGCGGCCTGTTCGAGGAAGCGCCGGCAATTTATGTGATCACCCGCAGCCAGGACGGCGTTCCTGTTATCGCCGACTGCAACGAAGTTTTCTTCACCACCTTGGGTTACACCCGTGCTGAGGTGCTGGGGCGGCCGCTGGCCGACTTCTACACACCCGAATCGCGCGCTGAATTGCTGGAAGGCGGTGGCTTCCAACGGGCACTGGCTGGCCGCTTTGTCGCGGAGGAACGGCAGCTACTAACCTGTGACGGCCGCGTCGTCGACACGCTGCTGCGCGCGGTGCCTGAATTTGATCCTGATGGCCATGTAGTCGGCACGCGAGCAATGTACGTCGACATCGCCGAGCGCAAGCAGGCGGAGGAAGCCCTGCAAGAGAGCGAGGAGCGCTATCGCGACCTGGTCGAGAACATAAACGAGGTTATCTACGCCATGGATGCCAACGGGCGGATAACCTATGTCAGTCCAGTCGTCGAGCGGCTGGGCGGGTACAAGCCGTCAGAAGTCATCGGCCGCCATTTCACCGAGTTCATCCATCCGGATGACTTGCTACCTCTTGTGCAGAGCTTTCAGAGAACCGTTTCTGACAAAGGCGAGCCCTTTGAGTATCGGGTCTTGACCAAGTCGGGCGAAATACACTGGGTGCGCACATCCAGCCGATTCGTCTTTGAGGGAGATCGCATGGTTGGTTTGCGGGCGGTCCTGATGGACATCACCGAGCGCAAGCAGGCGGAGGAGGCGCTGGAAGAGAGCGAGAGACGCTATCGTCTACTTGCCGAGAACGCATCGGATGTCATCTGGACCATGGACCTGAGCTTGAGATATACCTATGTCAGTCCCTCCATCGAGCACATGCGAGGCTACACCCCTGAGGAAGTAGTCGGTTCCACGGTGGCACAAACCCTGACTCCTGCCTCCCTCGAGCTCGCCAGGAAGACTCTAGCAGAGGAACTGGCCATAAAAAAGATGGAGCAGAAGGACCTATCCCGGTCGCGAACGCTGGAGCTCGAGATGAATCGTAAGGACGGCTCCACCGTCTGGACCGAGGTCAAAATGACGTTCCTGCGCGACCCAGATGGCCAGCCTGTCGGGATTCTGGGCGTCACACGCGACATCACCGAGCGCAAGCTGGCCCAGGAAACTATTCGACATCTGGCCTATCATGATGCCCTAACCAACCTGCCCAACGGGGTGCTGTTCAGAGATCGTCTCAGTCTGGCTTTGGCGCAAGCACGCCGCAACAAGAAGATGCTGGCGGTGATGTTTCTCGATCTGGATCGCTTCAAGCTCATCAACGATACGCTGGGACACGCTGCGGGGGACCAGTTGCTACAAAGCGTTGGAGAGCAACTTGAAGGCCTTGTGCGGGAAGGCGACGCCGTCGCCCGCATGGGAGGCGATGAGTTCACAGTGTTGTTGCCGGGAATCAGTCAGGTGCAGGATGCAGTTTCCACCGCCCAGAGAATCCTGGAAACCGTCAAACAGCCGCGGGTGCTGGCTGGTCACGAATTCCATATCACTACTAGCATCGGGATTGCGATCTATCCCAGCGACGGAACAGATGCCGAAGCCCTGATGAGGAATGCCGACACCGCCATGTACCGAGCCAAGGAGCAGGGCAGAGACAACTGCCAGCTCTACAGTCCTGCCATGAATGCCAACATCTTGGAGCGGATGGCTCTGCTACACGATCTGCGCCACGCGCTGGAGCGTGAGGAATTCGTGGTCTACTACCAGCCTCAGGTCAATATCAACACGGGCCAGATCGTCGGCGCGGAGGCCCTGGCCCGCTGGCAGCACCCCGAGCGCGGGCTCCTGTACCCGGAGGAGTTTATCCCCTTGGCTGAAGACACCGGCTTGATCGTGCCTCTGGGCGAGTGGGTGTTGCGCACTGCCTGCGTCCAGAACAAAGCATGGCAGGAAGCGGGCTTTCCGGCCATGCGCGTGACGGTAAACATTTCGGCCCGCCAGTTCCAGCAAGAAAGCATGGTGGAAACGGTCTCTCAGGTGTTAAAGGAAACCGGCCTCGCCCCCCAATATCTGCAGTTAGAGATCACCGAGGACACCCTCATGCAGGATGCGGACTTTACCATCACCATGCTGCGGGACTTGAGACGGATGGGCGTTGAGATCTCCATCGATGATTTCGGTACCGGCTACTCTTCGCTTAACTACCTG
>JAUYEF010000196.1 GCA_030691635.1 Bacillota bacterium | reverse complement strand
GACACAAGAAGGGCCCAGTAGCTACGCTTGTCCCGTCCGGGGTCAGGTCTTGTCTGCATCCCGCCTCACCACTTGGCCGCACCGTCGTGATGGTTATATGTTCCGTCCACCGGCGCTTTCACCTTCCGTCCTGGTGATTCTTGACATGCCTCCAGCTCTGTAGATATGCTTCTATGTAGACGCGCATGGACGGAGATGGGCGCGATGGTGGATGAGGAGAGCTTTGCGGCACTGCTCAACTTCTTTAAGGCATTGGGGGACGAGAGCCGGCTCCGCATTGTCGGCATACTGGCCAACCGCGAGCACAGCGTGGAGGAGATCGCTGCCGCGCTTGACCTTCAAGGGCCGACCGTGTCACATCATCTGGCCAGGCTCCGCGATGTCGGCCTGGTGAGCATGAGGCGCGAGGGAAACGTGCACTACTACAGGCTTGACATGGAGATGCTTCGAGGCATGTCGAAGAAACTGCTCGAGGGCGAGCGGCCCGTCGCTATCGCCACTGAGAACAGCGGCGATGCCTATGAGCGCAAGGTCATGCGCGCATTCGTGCCGGACGGGACCATCAAAGAGTTGCCGGCCAGCAGGAAAAAACGGCAGGTAATACTCAAGTGGCTGGCCGGCAAGTTCGACCGGGATCGCAAATACCCGGAGAAAGAGCTGAATGAGATCATCCAGCGGTACAACCCGGACTACGCCACATTGAGACGGTACATGGTTGAGGAGCATCTGATGGACCGGGCAAACGGCGTGTACTGGAGACTGTGATTCCCCCGGCTGAGCGGTGCGGCGATAGATCACAGGAAATGGCATCGATGCGAGAATCCTTGTCCCAGAGCGCCCTGAAGTCATTCCGGGGCGCTCTGGCGCTTTGCGCCCGCCTCCGCGCCAGCGAGTGGCAGATCTACCGGCCCGTGGACCGCAGGTCCATGGAACTCAGCCACTGGATATGGTCTCTATACTTACAGAAGACTGCGAAACACATTTACTGATTCGGTCGTAGGGTTTGATGCGTGGCGAAGGGGGTGCTTTTGCTCCGTGCGTGTGTTCAGTTTCGGACCGGAGAGTGAATGCATGTATGATGCAGCAGAGCGAATTCTGAACGAGATCGAGCGACTCAGGGCAAGGCTCCACGAGCTCGTTGGTCATGCGGCGCTGAGCGATCCCGAAGTGCTCAGGCTCAGCCGGAAAATGGACTCCCTTGTCGTGGAATACCACAGGATCATCGGCAGCGGACGCACGGAGGCTGCATCCAGACATTGACGCTGCATCCGGATATTGACGTTGCATCCGGACATTGACGCAGCATCTGGACACTGACGCAGCATCCGGACATTGACGCAGCATCCGGACATTGACGCGTTCAGAGGATGCCGTGTCGGCGGAACCATGCACGGGCTCGGCCGCCAAACAACACTGGCACGAGACCACGAAAGCGAGTTCGCGCTGTGCGAAGACTACTGCCGATCAACTTCATAAGCTTTGTTGGCGGTGGGTGTGAGCGGCTGTGTGCGCTCCTCGTCGCCGCAGGCGAAGCCGTCACAAGCCGTGTCGCCAGAGGCCGCCGCGTCGCCACCGGATCAGACTGCCTGGCGGTCCGTTCCGGCGCTCAACTGACCGCCGGGAAGTCCATTCGGCGAGCGACCAGTAGTCCTGGACTACCGTTGGGCCGGATCAGACTGCGGGGCGGTCCGTTCCGGCGCTCAACTGACCGCCGGGAAGTCCATTCGGCGAGCGACCGGTAGTCCTGGACTACCATTGGCACGGATCAGACTGCGGGGCGGTCCGTTCCGACGGCCAACTGACCGCCGGGAAGTCCATTCGGCGGGCGATCGGTAGTCCTGGACTACCATTGTCACGGATCAGACTGCGGGGCGGTCCGTTCCGACGGCCAACTGACCACCGGGGAGTCAATTCGGCGAGCGACCGGTAGTCCTGGACTACCGTTGGGCCGGATCCGACTGCGGAGCGGTCCGTTCCGGCGGCCCTCTGGGCGCGCAACATGCCGTCAGGCGGGAGGCTCAGGCGGGAGGCTCAGGCGGGAAGCTCACCCACCAAACCTTGACGCGTGTCCAAATAGCTTCGTGTGGCGAAGCACTTCGCGTTCGTGTATGATACTAGTCAATGCATATGTCAGCATGCGGTCGCATTACATCACGGACGAGGTTCGAGACAGCATGGCAGGCTTCTTCGGGGACACATTCGCTGCGCTGAAACACCGGAACTTCCGCTACTGGTGGTTCGGCCAGTGCGTTTCGCTGATGGGAACATGGATGCAGCGGACTGCTCAGATTTGGCTCGTGTACTCGATGACCAAGTCCCCAGTCCTTCTGGGCCTGCTGGGCGTGTTTCAATCAGGTCCTGTGCTGCTGCTATCGATCCCGGCGGGAGTGTATGTCGACCGCTTTCCCAAGCGACGGATCATCATCCTCACCCAGACTATGTTCACACTACAGGCGTTCGCCCTGGCTGCCCTGACCTGGAGTGGGAAGGCTCAATACTGGCAGATCTTGCTGCTGGCGACCTTTTTCGGGGTCACCACAGCTTTCGACAACCCGGGTAGGCAGTCTTTCTACATCGATCTCGTAGGTAAAGAGGACCTGCTCAACGCCATTTCTCTCAACTCAACCATAGTAAACCTTGCGAAGATAGTCGGCCCTTCGATCGCGGCGCTGGTGATGGCGACTCTCGGACCGGCTCCCTGCTTCTTCATCAACGGAGTGAGCTTCTTGGCCGTAATCTATGGCCTAACCAGGATAACCGTGGATGGGCTGCCCAAGGCGGATTTGAGGAACAAGGGCAGGGTCTGGGCGCAGGCGTGGCAGGGCCTTGACTACATCTGGCGCAACCAGACTCTCAGGCTTACGGCAACCCTTGTCACGATCACGTCCATATTCGCACACAACAGCAATGTCATAATCCCCGTGTTCACCGACAAGGTGTTAAAACAGGGCGTGACTCAATACGGCATACTGATGTCCTTGAGTGGGGTCGGCGCCCTGCTTGGGGCGCTGGCTATGGCATCCAGGAGCAAGCACGGGGTCAAAGGGTCTTTCCTCATTTGGGCCACGTTGTGCCTGTGCGCCCTTCAGATCACGGCATCGTTCAGTCGCAGCCTCGCCGTGGCTGGGATTCTGATAGCCCTCATCGGCGCGTTCAGCATCGCCTTCTCCAACACCGCGAACTCCACTCTCCAACTGGGCACTGAAGACGACTTTCGCGGCCGTGTCATGGCCTTTTATATGCTTGTACACAATGGCGCGACTCCGCTCGGCAATGCGTTCGCCGGAGGCATGATGGAACGTTTCGGGGCGGCGGCAGGTTACCTGTCGGGCGGCCTCGTTTCGCTGCTCCTCGTCGCCGTGCTTCTCCTGACCCAAAGGCAGGCTCTACGCACAACCCTGCTCGCGAACGCAGGCGTCGTCGGGCAAGGACACGGGGATTGAGGACCGGACCAAGCACCTGAAGAAGTGGTTTCGACCTCTTGGCCGTAGCGCCTGATGCCTCGCACTCTTGGCCGTGTATATGGATTTCTCGCCTATGTCCTGGTCAAGTTGCTGACGGGGAAGGCCCAGCAGATCCGCTGGCTCATGTATGTGGTTGAGGTGCTGTTCGGCGTCAGTTTCTTGATATGACCTGCGAAGCGGGCGGCGAAGCCCTAGAGCCTCGCCGCCCATTGCGCCGAACTCATCACTTCGGCAGCACACCAAGCCATTTCCCAAGCAGCAGCTGCAGAGAAGCAACGATCAGCGAGTGGCCCGCAAAGACTGTGGCGCCGTATGAGGCTCCGAACGTCACCATCATGAAGACTTTGCCCAGGCCGGCAAGGCCTCTGGTCAGTCTTGTCTGCGGCACGGTGAACAGGAAGTACGACAGGGTCGCGACGACGCCGGCCACAAGGATGATGTTATCTATGCTGGCCAACGGGACGACCGTCGCTTTCATCTGGGCGATGACGGAAGCGCTGGGCAGGGACCTCAGCGCGGTGCCGGCGCCGATGCCGGTCAGGACCGCCAGCGGCAGGCGCGCCAGCGCAGGTCTGCCGAAGAAGCGCGAGTAGAAGAGGATGCCCAGCAGGACCGGTACCGCCACGATGATCTTGCCGGAGGCGAGAGGCTGGACACCCATCACCTTGATGTTACCCACCGCCATCGCGACCGCATGGCCCGAGGCTATTCCAACGTACAGGTGCTCGATGAACCTGAACACCGGGTTTTCCTTGTAGAGGTAGCTGTATACGGCGAGTGTGGTAAGCGCCGCCAGCCAGATGCCGAAATCCGCTGTCACCGTGACCCCTCCTTTGACCTCAGCCTGAGGACGTTTCCGATGCCGACAGCGGCCAGGATGAACACCGCGGCCGCGGATTGCGAGCCCATGCCCGCCAGCCCGAGCCCCGGCCGCCCTACGAGAAGCTCGTATTCGGCGGCGCCCCTGAGGCCGTAGAGCAGGGCCATCAGCTGCTTGGACTGGACGTAGGCGAGGTTCGGCGGAACCATGACCGTCGTGACGATTGCCCCGATCCTGCAGCCGAAAGCCTGCCCGACCTGGCGCACCCATTCGGCGGGGCCGGGGGTGCCGCCGGACATCTCAATGACGAGCGCGAAGTCGCGCGCAGTCTTTATCCCGGCCATCAGCGGAAGCTGCGCGAGAGGAGCACCTTTCGAGTCCGCCGGGAACGTGCGCGCCACATCCTGGGCGAAGGCTGCGATCGCATTCTCGCCGCCTGCCCGGTAACCAAGGTCTACAAAGTCCTTCCCGTAAGTTTTCTCCTTCGGTGCGGTGGCCAGCGCCTGCGCGGCGAACTGCGGACCGTCCGGGACGAACGAGACGGCGATCACTCGCACGCCCCTTCGCATGAGGTGGGTGAAAACCGCCACCGCGGCAGCGTGGATATCTGACGCCGTTCCCGGTGAATAGTCGAAGCACATGACCACGGTATCGCCCGGGGTGAGTTTCTCTATGCTGTCGTAGAGGTCCCTGGTTTCCTGCTTGACCACAAGCGGCATGGGCACCGGCCGGACCATGGGGAAGGCCACAGCGATTATGAACAAAACGTACATGAGGCGCCTGCTATTCTGTGTCATGGCCCGTCACCTCGATCTCTCTAGCCCGAGCGCGGCTCTGAGCGCGGCGGCAATGCCACCGATCGCGCTCCCGATGATGATTCCGCGCTGCCCGGCAGTGTTGGGGACCCTGAGTATCCAACCAGAAACTCTCGCGATGTCCTTGGAAATGACCTCCCCGATGGGGACCGAGCCAAGCATGATGAACGCCGCTGCCACGAGCACCACCAGCGACTGCCACTTATTGACGCGGAAAGAGCGGTACGCTGCGGTGACGATGTAGAACATCAGCAGGGAGAACACCGCGTTACCGGTCGGCTGGAGCAGGTTCGTGTAGAAGTATGAATACGCCTTCGACGAGGTCCCCATCGTGAGCCCGACGCCTGCGAACCAGATGAGGCCTCCGACGAGCGCCGCGCTGTAGATAGACTCGCGCTTCATCTCGAGCAGCCGCCTCGTGTGCAGGGTCAGGAGCCCGAGCGCCGCCAGGCCTAGGGCGAAGGCCGAGAGGATGATGCCCCAGTTTTTCAGTTCCGCTGCGGCGGTTGTTATCGCGCCGATGCGGACGTAGCCTTCCAAAGCGACTACGGCCGTGACCACAAATGTGACGGCAATGTAAATCGTTTTCATCAGCGTCGCCTCACTTTCCGAACGTGTCCAGCAGGTTCAATAGCGTGCGCGAGCCAAACGTGAGCGTCACCACTCCAAGAACGATGCCGAGAAGCACAGCGAGCTTCGCATAGTCCTGGGACGCGAGCGTGGCTGCCTGCTTCTTGTCCTGCGAAAGGTAAGCCCCGGCCGCATACATCTCCTCGCCAAGGAGCACGTAGTCGCAGGCCACGACGAAGAAGGGAAGGATGTTCATGTTGGTGGTTCCGGCGATCTGGAGGGCGCCTGCGTTGGCCCCGGCCTCTGCCAGCAGCAGTCCTTCAGCGCCATACGACCCGACCACGATGTTCGCGGCCACTTTCTCTCGTTCGATCAGGCCGATAACGCCTGCCGCGTACGCGAACTGCGTATCGGAAAGGAACTTCACGTCTTCGGGCCTGAACTGGTCCGGCCGCCCCTCCAGCGTGTAACAACTTCGGACCCGGTCCGTGGTCATTGCGTGGTAAACCGGGTCTGCGCAGGTCACGAGAAGTCGCGCGCCGTAGGATGCCGCCAGGCCCGCCGTGCGCCCCACGACATCCAGCGAAGCCAGCATCATCGGCGCCGACTGGTCGGTGAGGCGTCCTGTCCCTGCGGTGAAGTGCACCGGCCGGCCCATCTCCGTCGCCCGGCCGACCACCTCAGTCAGCGCGTCGAGTGCGGCGATCCTCCTGATCGAAGGCCCCCGGCCGGTGCGGCTGGCTCTGGCCAGCCCTGCAAGCATGGAACAGGCGATAAGTAGGACCAGACCCAGCGCCAGCAACCGTTCTGTCACGAGCATTTCATCACCCTCCTGATGGAAATGTCACTTCAAAACAAATGGCACCCCGGAAAACAAATAGCGGCCTTCGTCTATGGGACGAAAGCCGCTGACTTCCGCGGTGCCACCCAAATTAGGCTATTGCCTCACTCACCAGGCGCGGGCCGATCCGTCTTCGCAGACCGCCTTACACCCTGCCCTGATAACGGTGGGCCTCCGGCAAACACTACTCCGTTTCAACGTTTCGATTTGCACCTATGGGGTCCATTCGAGTCACTCAACTCCGCACCGGCATCGCACCTGACCCGGCTCGCTGTAGCGTGATGAAGCGTCTACTATTCCCCGTCATCGGTTCGGTAAGCATCAAGTTTTTAGTTGTTGGCTCAAATGGTAGCATGAAGTATTGGAATGCGTCAATAGGACAAAATCAGGCAAGTTGAGTCTTGCCCTTGGGGCAGGCAGCGCCAGAATCATGTCCCCACGGCCAGAATGGCGACCGAATCATCCCTGGGGAGCATATATCAGGACAATCGTTCAGGCGGCGGAGTCCGATGTCCGTGACAACCGCGAACCATGCCCAGTGCCGCCGCACAACGCTAGCGATGTGGGCAGTAACCATCGCCACATCCTACTTGCCTAACGTCTTCTTCATGGTGTCTGGCGCAGAGGTGCCCGGCTGGCTGAGGTGGGCAAAGATCGCCCTGCTGGTCGCCATACCTGCTACTGCGATAGTATGGCAGGCGCTCCGGCCGCTCACCAGATACTCGAGCGTGCTCGCGGTGTTCCATCTGGCCGAGGAACTGAGCTCGCGGGTCGGGAACAGCGCGTTCTGGCGCCAGGAGTTCCGTGAAGCCGGCGTGGGCTTCGCGAAAGGCCTGATGGGCGTTCAGGTGCTCAAACTTGCGCCAGCGCTCATCGTGCTCGTGGCACTTTTGGTTTCGGGATTCCGGCGCCAGGATTTCTTCCTGGTGAAGGGGAGGGTAAATGCGCCGGCTAAACCGGTGTCCTGGCTGGGGATGAAAGGGCTCGAGCCCTGGACACGGGTTGGAAGAGTGATCACTCTTGTCGTGAGCCTCGGCACCCTGACCTTCATGGTCATCCAGGCATTGCCTCACCTGCGTTCAGCGCTGGCACTCGTGCCGCTGCTGCCCTTCGTCGTGTTCTTGCGGCGACCAACGCCTTCAGCGAGGAGATGAGCTTCCGTGCCGCGCTGCTGGCGCCCCTGGATGGTCAGGTGCCCAGGGCACAGGGACTACTGCTCACCGCGTTTTTCTTCGGCATCGCGCACTGGGATGGGATGCCGTATGGCGTGACAGGTGTGCTGATGTCCGGCATTCTCGGGTGGCTGCCCGGCAAGAGCATGCTTGAGACCAGGGGATTCTTCTGGGCCTGGTTCATCCACTTCACGCAGCAGCAATGTGCGGCAGGCTCTTGCCTGACGGGTGGCACTTCTCCAAAAGATACGCACCCGTGGGGTGCATGTCGGCCGGGACGTGCACTTGTGGGATGCACGTTGACCCAGGGCGCATCTAGGTGGGGGTTACTCTTCCTACTGCATAGTCTGACCAGACCGTGTCAAGTCCAGCCGGGTCTGCAGAGAGGCCCTGACTCTGTCCAGCCAGCGATGCACCCACCAGACCAAAGGGACTCCCCTGGCTACCACCACGGGCGTGCCCATCGAGACCCTTTCGTACAGGTCCTCTACATCCGGCTGGCTCATTCTGATGCAGCCGGCACTCGCGTGAAGCCCTATTGAACCCAGCTCGTTGGTACCGTGGATGCCGTGTTTGGTGCCCGTGGGATCTATGGGAGTGGAAAGGCCGAGCCATCTTGAGCCGAAGAGACTCTCTGCAGGAGGTCCTCCTCCCGGGTTTGGCACCTTGTTTGCGATGTGAAAGCGCCCCTCGGGAGTCAGGCTGATTTCCAGGCCGGTGGCCACGGGATATGACCGCAGAAGATGCCCACCCGAGAAGAGGTAAAGGCGGTTACGTGCCTTGTCCACGATCACGTGTGAGTGCAAACCGGATGCCTGCGGAGGTAGAAGCCATGAGAGTGCAAGTGCGACCGCAAGTGCGACCGTCAGTGCGCCGAGTACCACACCAAGGCTCCGCGTCTGGATAAGCAATCGTTATTTGCCCCCCTGCCTGAGAGGTTGTGCCGGAGAGCCACAGATGATGCGTTCGAATCGGACCGTGTCTGAAGTCCCGCATCCAAGGTTCGATCCTTCGCCCCGTGGAACTTCTCACTATTCCCACGGGTCTATTGTCTCGAAGCATCCGGTTGTCACTACTCCGAGACGGCGGGCCCCCTGAGGAAGACCGCGGAAGGGAATGAGTCATGAATGAGTCAGATGCCTTGCCTGAATGAACGCGTTCGCCACGCTTGGAACGGGGTTTTCCGGCTGACCGTGGCTCTTGTGGCTGCCACCTTGGTGATCAGTGTGGTTGGCTGTTCGGGACCAGTAGCCCCGCCGAAAGACGAAGCCAACCCCAAGCCTCCGAATCCTCCCGCGGTGGTCGAGCCAGGCGTTGTTCGAGCGAACACGATGTTTGGGTTCGACCTGCTACGGCAGATCTCCAGGACAGAGCCTGGAAAGAACGTCTTCATCTCCCCGGTCAGCGTATCAACAGCGCTGGCGATGACGTACAACGGCGCCGGGGGCGAGACCAGCAAGGCGATGGCTAAGACGTTGGGTCTTGAGGGCATGAGCCTCAACCAGGTCAACAGCGGCTATGCTGCTCTTCTTGATTCCCTCCGCAGCGCCGACCCGAAAGTGGCTCTGGACATAGCCAATTCCCTGTGGGCTCGGAAGGGGATTGCCCTGAAGCCTGAGTTTCTCGAGGCTAATCAACGGTTCTACGCCGCAGGTCTTGCCGAACTTGATTTCACGGACCCTGGGGCGCTCACGACGATCAACTCATGGGTGAGCAAGAACACCCGCGGCAAGATACCGCAGATTATCGACCGCATCGAGGCGGACTCGATTCTCTTCCTGGTCAATGCCACATACTTCAAGGGAGACTGGTCACTGCAGTTCGATGAGAAGGAGACCAGGGAGATCGAATTCCATCTTGCCGGAGGCAAGTCCAAGCCCTGGCCCACGATGTTCCGGCGGGGCGACTATGGGTACTTTCGCGGCAAGGGATTCCAGGCGGTGAGGCTGCCCTATGGGAGTGGCCGGTTGAGCATGTATGTGGTTCTCCCTGACAAGGATTCGAGCCTGGATGCGCTCTGCAGTGGCCTGACCGCCACTGCGTGGGACGAGATCATGTCAAACTCCCGCGAGACGCCCTGCTTCATAGGCATTCCGCGCTTGAAGATGGAGTATGGCCTGAAACTGAACGACGCTCTGAAGGCCATGGGGATGGAGGTGGCTTTCGACCGGCTCAAGGCAGACTTCAGCAGGATGCTGCCCGACCCGCCAGGCGGGTACATTGGTAACGTGGTCCACAAGACCATGGTCGAGGTCAATGAGAAGGGCACGGAGGCTGCTGCCGCGACCTCGGTTGAGATCAAGCTGAAGTCGGCGATGCCCGTCCAACCGGCGGAGGTCATCGTGGACCGGCCCTACCTCATCGCGGTACGGGACGACCAGTCCGGCATGATTCTCTTCATTGGAGCCATCTATGATCCCAAGTAGCTCTGCCACGTAGCACGGACCCCAGGAGGAAATGAACACCGGGAACCGAGAAATCCCACCTCATGGCTCCGCGGTGCGCGCCGCCTCGGGGCGGGAGAGGAGTGAAGGGTGTGAAGTTTCCCGTTCGTGAGGTGGACGAGCTCCAGGTGACAGTCCTCGTGGACAACTCCGCAGGCGGGGTTCCAGGCCTGCTGGCCACTCACGGCCTGTCGATGCTCGTGCGCAGCAAGTTCAAGGACCACTGGTCGAACGTGCTCCTCGATGTCGGGCCGGACGCCGGGGTACTGTTCAACAACATGGAGCGGCTCCGGATTGACCCCTCGTCCGTCGACTGTATCGTCCTGAGTCACAGCCACTACGATCATACAGGGGCGCTGCCGGAAGTGGTTGAGAGGCTGGGACGTCGGGGATTGGCCGTAATCACCCATCCGGCGGCATTCCGGCTTACGTTCCGAACGTA
>JAUYEF010000128.1 GCA_030691635.1 Bacillota bacterium | reverse complement strand
ACGCCGTTCGCCGGACGGCGCCTCGGGGCTAGGCGCTTCCTCCTGGGGCATGGCCGCAACCGCCTGCCCGCACCAATTGCAGAACTGTGCGTTGGGTGCGAGCTCGCTACCGCAGGAAGAGCAATATTGAGCCATGCTTCATCTCCCCAGTCCGGGCCGGTCCAATCAACGACAGTTCGTCCCTATCTGGGTGGCTCGATCGTGATAGTGCTATCATTCAGGTCCTTGAACTCAATGGACATTTCCAAGCTGAGGGGCTGGCCCTGTTCGTCCTGGTCGCTACCCACGAGATCCATGCGCACCGGCCAGTTGCCGTCTTCGGCCAGCCAGACATCCATGACGAACTCCTCAGGTAGCTCACCCAGGTCCTCCGTCCCGCCCAGGGCCTCCCGCAGGACCGCCAGGCCGACCTTGTCGAGATGGTAGTGGACGGCCTTGATCCCATTGACGGGCTCCTTCTTGCCCTGCACCTGGGAGAGTGCGGTGGAGAGGGGCTCCTCAGCGCTCTCACAAAAGTCCAGCGGGGATAAGACACCCCCCAACTCTTCGGAAGACGGCCCTTCCATCCAGTCCGGCAGTCCGGCCGCCTTGACCCATGATCGAGAGCCGACCTGGATGAGGGAGACGGAGTCCTGGCCGCCAACGGTCATCACCATAGAGGTGCGGTCAGGGATGATGATGGCGACTTCCATCTTCATGTCGCGCAAGAGGGCGCCCTCGCCTGCGCCAGGCTCTCGCGTCGTCGGCAGGTCAGCGTTCAGGCTCATGCTGAAACGGAGCCTCTTGATATCCGGAGGGAACTCGCAGCTCACCACGAGCGCCTCGACGGTGGCCGCGGGGCTGGCGGTGGGCGATAGCTGTGCCCTTGGCGAGGGGGTCGCGCCGGGGGTGAGTCGAGGGGTCACCGCGGGGGTCGGCGTCGCGCCCACCGCTCTGGCGGCAGGGCCTGTAGGGGCTGCTGGGGTAGCCTCCTCTCCGCCGTCTCCGGCGAAAACCAGCCAGGCAGCGAACCCGACCAGGGACACCGATAGGACAACGGAGACGACGAGCACACCAGTCCACGGGGCGCCGGCCCGGACGAACCGCCTGCCGCCACCGCTACGACGCCGGTCGCTGGATGGCGCCTGGGGGCTGGGTCCTTTCTCCTGCGGCGTGGCCGCGACAGCCTGCCCGCACCGATTGCAGAACTTTGCGTCGGCCGCGAGCTCGCTGCCGCAGGAAGGGCAATGTTGGGTCATGGTTCATCGCCCTGGCGCGATCTCGCCACCCGGTCCGTACTTCTCCATGAACTCGGAAAGCGATGGGATCTCCTGTGCACTTGTGATCTCGCCGGACGCCTTCAGCTTCTTGTAAAGGTCAAGCGCCGCCTTTCCCAGTTCCAAGAGGATGAGTGCGGATGACTGAGCGTGGGCATCGAGGATTACGTCGGCACACTCGGAACCAGACAACCAAGGGTCTGCCGAAGCGCTGGGGCTTTTCCCCAGTATTTGGACCATGGCGGTCAGAGCATTCCTACCGCCAAAGCGTGACAACATCCGCAAGATTCGCTTCTCAGGATCGGGAGTCCAGCCGTACTTGTCGTGCAAGCGCAAACGCCTGAACACCCGGCGTAGGCTAGCTGCGGGATCGTCTATCCTCGCTCCCACCTCTTTCAGCTTCTCGGTCAATGCACCATCGAGTGACTCCTGGAATTCGTCTATCGAGATGTCTAATGTGTCCACCGCGGCGAGTATGCGATCGGCAAGAAGAGCGTGCTCCAGATTGCAGTCGCGAAGCGCGCTCACTAGGACAGGCAGAGCAGACGTACCTCGCAGTGAGGCAAGGAGCCCAGCGCACCCAGCCCTGACCTCTTCGTCTAGCCTCGGGTCTTCCAGAGACTGCGCGAGGAAATCTCCCAGAAGAGGATCCTGACTTGAACGGATCCATTCGGTCATCTCCTCTCGCGTCGCCCTCTCGTCGGATACGGTGGTCGCGATGAGAGCGAGCCGGATGTCTTTGGTTGCGCTCGCTGAGAAGCCAACCTCATACATAAAGAGCCTCAGTTCCCGCGGGAGGGCCTTTAGTGAAGCGGTCAATCCTGTCCTTGTGTTTTCGGAGAGTTCCACGTGAGATATCGCTTCGATTGCCAGCTTCCGGAGGGTCACGTCCTCATCTTCCGAACATATCAACTTCAGGCAAGGCCCGCCGATCCTTCTTCTCATCTGCCTAGCGCATTCTTGAGGCCCATTGTTCTGGAGCATCTGGGCCAGTCTGCGCCTGGTTACGAACGGCCACATCATGGTCTCAGACTAAAGCACGTGTACTCGCGCCGCGCCATGCCCCGGAAGGCAGGCCAGGGCCTCCTCATGCCGCCCCAGCTTGCCGAGGCCAGCCCCTTACCATCCACGGCCGGCATCGGAACACCCGATGGAGACAGCCCGGCCGCACCGATTGCAGAACTTTGCGTTGGGCGCGAGCTCGCTACCGCAGGAAGAGCAGTATTGAGTCATGCTTCACCCTC
>JAUYEF010000351.1 GCA_030691635.1 Bacillota bacterium | reverse complement strand
GATACCTCCCCGAACTGCGCTGAGTCATCTCGCGGCTCTCCGGCGACGGTGCCGTGGCACCGCGCCTGAACAGCGAGGAAGCCCCGCCGGCGCCGGCCAAGCACCACGGGTTTAAAGCCCACGCAGGTATTCTGCTCTCTCTTGCGCCGTGCTATCGAGAACAAGCTCCTGAAGGCGGTCCAGCGAAATCGGGCCGCAGTTGAAGATGAACTTGGTGAAAGCTGCACTATCCATGCCCGACAGGCGCTCGAGGTCGCGGAGCGCTTTGAACCCGTAGTAGTAACAGGCCATATAGCCGGGGTTTCGCTCCTGGTAGAGTCCAGAGGCCTCGCCACTCACCGAGTCAAGGTTCCGGACGGTGGGCACGAAAGTCTCCGTTTCACCGCTTACAGGGGAATCGCCTTCCCGTATGAAGGGACGATAACCTTCCGCCCAACCAGCAGTTTCTTGACGGCGGAGGCCTTCTCGGTGTGCACCGGCACGACACAGCCGGGGCCGATAGCCTCAACCACATGGCGGATGCCATGCCCATCAACATGGCCTGATGCGTGAAACGCTGCCCCTTCCCTGGGGCCGGCGCCGAGGTACCGCACCCCGAACTGCCTCAGCCAGTTGAGCAGTCTCTCCTGGTTCACCACCTCTTCTTCGTTCCAGGCCTCGCTCACCGACCGCAAGTAGACGCCGCCTGCCGCCGGCAGGTCGATCAATTCCTGCAGATCATAGAACCCCAGCCCGAGCAGGAATTCGGGTAGCCGTCGGGCCGCTGCCCGCGCTGTCAACTGCTCCCCGGTGAACCGTTCAATGGTAATTCGCTCCCATGTCGGCCGGTTGATTTTGGCGTACGACGCATAGAGGCACACGTCCGACTCACGCAGGTCAATAGCCCCGCCGAGCCGTGCCGCCTGCATCAGGTACCAGTCCCGAGGGCTCACCGCCAGGCGCCTGCCCAGTTGCCGCGAGACCTGCTCAAAGGCCCTCAGCCGTTCAAGGTTCCGTGATCCGTAGTCCACGATGATCGCCCCGGACCAGACCGTGAGCGCGGACAGGGCATTCGCTCCCACCGCTGCCTCTGCGGACGGCCATGCCTCGCCCGGGTGCGTGCCCTCGACAATGAGCGCTGTGGGCCTGAGTTCGCGTAAAGCCTCAAGCGCCCTGAAGGTGTCGCCGGGGCGGTTGCCGTGGAGGCGCAGGTCGCCCGTGTAGGCGATCCACCCTGCTGAGGTCTTCACGGCCCAGGCAGACGCGCCGAGAACCGAGTGGTCGACAGGGTAGTTCCTGACCTTAAATGGCCCGATACTCGCCTCAGACCCGGCCGGGAGTCGCTCAATTGGCGGTCCTTCCACCCCGCGCGCGCCTGGGACCGTGCCCCAGAAGTTGTCGAGGCCTGGCGACTCGTCGCCGAACGCTACCCAGCGTCGTAACCTGGCAGGCGATTTCTTGTAGTGAGTGGCCGCAAGCAGTCCCTGCCTGTCCTCCCTCTGGATGGCATACGTCACTTCCGTCTCCATGTCGTCGGGAGCCGAGTCCTGCGTGGCCTTGGCGAGCAGCGCGGTCAGCACAGTGGAGTATACCGGGATCCCGGGGTCGAACAGCGAAATGTACCCGGCGTGGTCGAGGTGGCAGTGGCTCAGGAGCACCGCAACGGGCGATTCGAGGACGCCTGAAAGGTCGAAGCCCGGAGGAATGAGGTCCGTACGGTACAGCCCGGGCACAGAAGGCGCCAGCCCCAGCGCGATCAGATCGCGGACTCCCAGCGTGGCTCGCGGCCCGCCGAATGCGTCATAGAACCGCTCGCGCCTTGACATTGGACAGCCGAAGTCAAGCCACAGTGACGCGCCCTGATCGGCCACACGAATCTGGTTCCCGCCGATTTCATTGGCCCCGCCGAACACGGTGATCTCACAGGCCATGTCTCTCCCCCCTTGACAGAGCCTGTCTAATCCTTATGGACAGGCGGGGGAAGTAGAACGGGCGTCACGGCCCGCGGCGCGGGGCAAGCCGCGGCTCCCGGCCTTGCCTCTGGCGGAGCGCTCCTACCGGTTCATGAGGACCGCGTCAAGCGCAGTCTTGTCGCCCTGGGCAAAACCCAGCGCGGCCATGAGCAACAGCCGCACTTTCTGACCGTTGAGGCCCGCGAAACCATACACGTTGGGCATCTGGCGCGCGAAAGACCCGGCGGGGCCCCCGAAAGGACACCTCGTGGTCAGGCCCACGACCACCCCTGCCTCTGCCGCCTCATTCAGCGCCTTCCCTAGCTCTGCGGGGATAGCGCCTGCTCCGGCTGCTTCCACAGCTATGCCCTCAGCTCCCGCAGCGACAGAATCTCTGGCATACCGGCCGTCCATGCCGACGCCCACTTTGATCAGGTCAACGTTCGTTCTCAGGGCCGTGGCGGGTATTGGCTTGCGAGAGACGCCCGGGAAATGGTAGACCACCTGGTCGTTCCAGACCTCGCCCAACGGGCCCGCTCCGGGGGAGCGGAAGGTGGCCAGGCTCAGCGAATGCGTCTTTGAGAGAACGGAATCCGCGTGTATTTCATCATTCAGGACGACGAGAGTGCCCTTCCCCGCCGACGAAGGGTCGGCCGCCACGAGAAGTGAAGCCTGGAGGTTGCGTGTGCCGTCCGCGCCGAGCAGCCCACCGCCGCGCATCGCACCGGTGACCACCACCGGCTTGGACGAGTCCACCAGCACGTCAAGCAGTATGCCGTCTCCTCAAGCGTGTCGGTGCCGTGCGTCACGACAGCGCCCGCGACTGACGAGTCGGCAAACCGTTCCCGCAGGAGTGTTGCGATTTCTAACATTCGACCCGGTGTGATGTCCATCGACACAACATTGTCGAACTGCACGACCTCAATCTCGCAGATTTCCCTGGCCTGAAGTATGGCCGCGACAAGTTCCTCACCTGTCGCTCGGCCCAGCAGTTCTCGTGTCTTGACATCGCGGATGGTGGGAATGGTCCCTCCGGTCGCCACCAATACTACCTTCTGCAAGTGTCTCCCTCCACATCAGAACAGCCGGGGGTCACGCACGAGGAGCCCT
>JAUYEF010000348.1 GCA_030691635.1 Bacillota bacterium | reverse complement strand
AAGAGCAAACTTCTTTTTCTCCCTCAGGCGTTCGTCGCGTCAGCGTCACAGGCCACTACCACTCCACTTAGATATCGCCGATTGCAGCCCCTCGTAAGTGCAGAAGGGCCGTGCTCTCCCAGCGTCCAGAAGGCGATGCTCACCCCGTCGGCCGTCTGAGCGTATTGGATGCGCGGCTCGACGGCGGCCTTATCCTACTCGCAGGCGCGAGGGTTGGCAAGGAAGCAGGCTCTCCCTCAGCTGCCGCCTCCTGGCGTACCACGCGCCTCGGCCAGGCTTGCCGAGCGTGCTGTCCCTCACTCGGTGGTCTATATGCTGGAGCCTGGTCGGTTCCGCGCTCCCCGCAGCAAGGGCGAGCAGGCTCACGCGGCGCCCGCCGATGTCAAGAATCAGCTCTACCCTGATTCGGCTGTGGCCCGCATATTCGTCACCCACACCAGACCGGAGACGATGCTCGGCGTTCTCCAGCCGCTGAGCACTGGCAGCCGGACTGCTGCCCTGGGATTCATAGTCCAGGGCGGCACCCTGACCACGCCCGGGCTGCTGTTTGTCAACCGCTGCACGTGGTCTCATATCCTTGAGAAAGCCGCGCGCCTCCTTCGCATATCGCGCGACGAACTCCTCACTGTTGAAGAACAAGTCGCACTGGATGGGAAAGCATCTCCCGAGGGGGTAATCATCGAAGTATAGAGGGCAGAAAGAGGGAGGAGAACATGGATCCGCTTAAAGCCGTCCGGGAACAGGGCCAGTCAATTGGGATAGGCCATTAGCGGCGTGCAGCGCTCGGTGCTACAATAGCTTGGCTTATGATCTCGCGAAAGGAAGTCGAACGACTGGCCACCCTCCACAGCGAGGAGGGCATTCTCAGCGCCTACATCAAGGTCGACCCCCGGCTGAGATACGAACCCAGCCAGCCGGCGGTCAAGTTCAAAGGCGCCTTGAAGCGCTTCGCCCGCAGAGCTAAAGACGAGCGCTGGCTGGCAGTGGCGGAGCGCGAGAAGGATAGGGTGCTGAGCTTCCTCGAGGGATGGGACGCCAGCGGCCGCGGCCTCGCCATCTTTTCGTGTGAGCCGGCGAACATATGGGAGGTCGTGCATCTGGGCGTGCTCGTCCCCTCCTGGGTGAGCGTCGATACGACCACCAACACGGCCCTCCTCGTGCAGGTGCTGGACGAGTATCCCCGTTTCGTCGTCGCCGTGGTGCAACGCGACAACGCCAGTATCTACATCGCTGAACAGCGTGCGGTAGAGAAGGCGGCAGAGGTGCAGAGCCACGTCCCTGGCCAACATGATAAGGGAGGCTGGGCGCAGGCCCGCTTTCAACGCCACATCGAGTTTCACGTTGAGCGCCATCTCAACAAAGTGATCGAAGAACTCCACCAGCTGTACTACGATCGTCCGTTCAACCGCCTAGCGGTCGGTGGCACAGAGGAAACAGTGAATGAGTTGGTGAAGATGCTGCCAGAGCCCCTTTCCAGGCGGGTCATTGGCACCTTTTCGGTGGACTTCAAGCACCAGACGGAAGACGAGGTCCTGGAGCAAGCGCGGGAGCTACTGCACGAGGACGAAAGGCGGTCGGAGAGGCAGTTGGTCGAGCAGTTGGTAGACGCAGCGGAGTCCGGCGGCCGGGGAGTGGTCGGGATAGACGACACCGTGCGGGCGGTCTTCGAGGGTCGCGTGCACGTTCTGGCGGTCGCCGAGGGCATCACCAAGGAGGGATCTGCTTGCCAGAACTGTGACTACATCGCCGCCGGCGACTTCGGACGCTGCCCCGCCTGCGGGGAGGAGGCGGAGAAGATACCCGACATCGTGGAGCGGGCCGTGGAGGGAGCGTATCTCACGGGGGCTCATGTGGAGACTGTGTTTGGTGAGGCGCGAGAGTGGCTGCTCGCCCGGGGCGGGCTGGGTGCTGTGCTCAGGTACTGATGGCACGCCTGGTGCTGCCGACTGCACAGCCTGTTCCGCAACTGTCGAAAGCAGGAACCCAGCGATGAACCCTGCTGTGACGATCTCCAAGAGCGAAGTCGACGCCGTCATTTTCGATTTGGACGGGGTGGTGACCAGGACAGCGACCGTGCACGCTGCCGCCTGGAAGCGGCTTTTCGACAACTACCTCGAGCAGCGTGCCGCCCGCGAGGGTGGCTCATTCCAGCCTTTCGACGCCGATGAGGACTACCGGCACTATGTGGACGGTAAGCCCCGTTACGACGGCGTAGTCAGCTTTTTGAAGTCGCGGGGTATTTCCCTCCCTTACGGCGATCCGAGCGACTCACCGGATCGGGAGACGGTCTGTGGCCTCGGCAATCGAAAGAACCAGTATTTCCTGCAACACCTCAGGGAACACGGCGCCGAGGTCTACAAGTCAACGCTATTCGATATGAATCCTCGCCTTTTGATTTGTACCACATTGCCCACTTAACTAACGGCTTGCACACTTCATGGAGTTCGGCTGACCTGCTCCCCGGAAACTGTACCACTGTAAATGGGAGTCCTCCTGTCAATGGCCATGTACATCTGGCTGGATCTTCATGAAATACACCGGGGAGAGGGTCAGCGGATAGTGCGGAACCTCTTTGTAAGGACAGTATACGCCCAGCAACCTAGCTGGCGGAAGGCGCTGGCGACGCAGCAGAGCACGGGAGGTTCCCCATTCCCAGCGCCACGTCTTCCCGCCACAGCCCCGGTACAGGAGGCCACGGGACACAGATCGCTGCAGACCACCTCGGTGTATGCGTCGCTGGCGCGCGAGCTCATGGACCAGCAGCTTGATCCTCTGAGAGACACCGCCCCGAATGGTGGCGCCGTGGAACTCCAGGCGCACTCGGGCATCGAAGTGGACTCTCAGCGTGTCCCTGTCGCTTTCACCCACTAGGTGCCTCCAACTTGGCGACCGACTCGCCGCCGAGCTATACCTGTTGGGGGCATTTTATCGCAGGATTCACTGCCCATTCCTCATGTCTATATGGGAAATGTGGGTTCAGATCAGCCTCCCTGCTCAGGAAGCGTCGTCTCTCAATGGTCACCGTCGCCAACACCCCGTCTTTCCACTCCTTGGTGATGGCGGTATCCTGCATTCATGATCGAAATCGACGGCGGCCAAAAGTCCGGTAGCGGCACCATTGTGCGGAGCGCCCTGGCCTTAGCCGCGCTTCTAAGCGAGCCGCTCCATGTGTACAACATTCGCGCCAAGCGACCGAAGCCTGGCCTCCGAGCTCAACACCTCGCAGTCGCCCGGGCCATTGCTGAGCTGACCGAGGCCTCCTTGGAAGGAGCAACGCTAGGTTCGGCCGAGGTCTGGTTTCGTCCGGCAAAGGTCGCCAGAAGCGGCAGCTATTCCTGGGACATTGGCAGCGCTGGCTCCACCACCATGATGGCCATGACCCTCCTCCCCCTCGCCTGCTTCGCCGAGGGTCCCTGCACGTTTCGCTTGAAAGGCGGGCTCTTCCAGGACTTTGCCCCCTCCGCCCACTACATGCAGCGTGTCCTCCTGCCTACCCTGGCGCGTATGGGCGCCCGAGCCGAGCTGCGGATAGTTCGACCGGGCTACGTCCCCAGGGATGCCGGCATCATCGAGGTGAGTGTCAAGCCACTGCAGGGCAAGATTGGCGCCCTTTCGCTACCTCTGCGTCGCGGGCCGGTCCGACGTATCTCCGGAGTGGCCATCTGTTCCCACCTTCAACAGCGGCGAGTCAGCGAGCGCATGGCCGCTCGCTGCGCTCAGATCTTGCAGCGACACGGCTATCGTGTGGACTTTGAGCATCTGTACGACACTACAGCTGTGCAGGCCGGCGCGGCTCTGGCTGCCTTTGCTGAGACCGCAGATGGCTGCCTTCTCGGTTCCGACCGAGCAGGAGCTCCCCGGCGCACCTCAGAGGCTATTGGCGAACACGTTGCGCGCTCCTTGCTGCGAGATCTCGACAGCGGAGCCTCCGTTGACCGCTATTTGGCCGACCAACTGGTGATCTACGCCGTTCTGGCCGACGGAGTCACCCATTACTCAGTCCCTACCATGACCGAGCACTTGGAGACCAACCTCTGGCTGGCTGAAACGATCCTGGGGGCGGACGCCCAGGTCACCGAGCACTCTATCCGCATTAAGGGCGTCGGATTCTCCCTTCCGGGCTGACCACTTCGCGGTCGGTCCCTACCCCCACCCCATCGCCACCACGAACCGCACCATCGGCACATAGTGTCAGTCCCAGTGCCCCCGGGACTTTAGAGGCCAGCCGGCCTAGTGGCCGCCCTGGGCGACGGTAAACCAGACGATGGCGTCGGCCAGGAGGAGGTTGAGGAGGGTCAAGACGAGGAACCGGCCGCTCATAGCGCTCCTTGGGTAGCAGCCATCCTCTGGGGGCTTGGGCGCGGCAGACCTACCTGGGCCGCCGCCTCCTGGCGTACCAAGCGCCTGCTAGCTTGTCCTGACCGCA
>JAUYEF010000285.1 GCA_030691635.1 Bacillota bacterium | reverse complement strand
GCAGGCTGGCCTTACTTCCAGACGAGCTGGCCCGGGCCGCCGGGCCGATCCGGTCCGGCCTCGACAGCCTGCGTGGTCAGGCTGGATGGCTCCGCCGCAGGCCTTGTTTATGACGCCCGCCTGCCGCTAGCGCTCAGCGCCGGGACCGCGGGCGCGTACGTGCGCCACGCCGCCACCGACTACCGCGGCACGATGGAGGCGCTACGATCCGGCAAGCTGAGCCTGTTCTCGGTCGTGAACGTCGTCGGGGCGGAGGACTACCTGGCCGGCGTGGTGCCGTCCGAGATGCCGGCGTTGTGGCCACTGGAGGCGCTCAAGGCCCAGGCCGTCGCCGCCCGGACGTACGCGGTGCGCAACCTGGGGCGGCACAGCTCGCAAGGTTTCGACCTGTGTTTTGATATCCACTGCCAGGCCTACGGCGGCGTGCCCAACGAGCACTCCAACGCCAGCCAGGCCGTGCGGGCGACGAGCGGCGTAGTCGCGACCTACGGGGGAAGACTCATAAACGCCGTGTACCACGCGCATTCGGGCGGGGCGACGGACTCGAGCGCCGTCATCTGGGGCGCGGCCGAGCCGTACCTGGTGGGCACGTCGCGGACGTTCGAGCAGCCGTACCTGTGGACCGCCACAAACAGGCGCGAGGATGTGGAGCGCATCGTCGCCTCGGCCTTGGGCGCGCAGCTGCCGGTGGGACTGTTCCCTGTGTTGAAACTCACACCTGCCAACTTCACGGCCGGCGGGCGCGCCACGCGGGTGGTCGTCGACGGGCCGGGCGCCCAGGCCACGATCACGGTGTCGCGGCTGCGCGGCGGGCTGGGGACGTACAGGCTGCGTGACGCCAAATTTGGGGCGTGGCCCGTGGCGTCGGTGTGGGTCTGGCCAGACTGGACGGCTGCGGCAGGGGTCACGGCCGCGCCACAGGCGGTGACGTGGCTCCCGGGGGCGCGGGGCGTGGGCGTGCTGATGTGGCAGGATAGCAGCATACCGGGGGCTAGCAGCGGCGGCGGTGGCGGTGGGGCAGGGGTCGTCGCGGGCGCTCTCGGGCTCGCGGTGCCGGGGCATTTCGTGTTCTCCGGGCAGGGCTTCGGCCACGGCGTGGGCATGAGCCAGTGGGGCGCGCGGGAGATGGCGGCGCTGGGACGGAGCTACGACCAGATACTCAAGAACTTCTACCAGGGCATCGGCTTGGCGTCCAACTACGGTCGGTGAATCGGAGGGTTTCCTCTGGAAGATAGGGCGAGGGCAGGCAGCATGAGCGACAACGTTGACATCCGCCGGCTTGAGAGCGGCCTTACGGTTGTGTCCGAGCAGGTTCCCCACGTCCGGTCCGTGGCCATCGGTTTCTGGGTCAACGCCGGGTCACGGGACGAGGAAGCGCGCGAGCAGGGCGTCTCGCACCTGCTGGAGCACCTGCTGTTCAAGGGCACGGACCGGCGGTCCGCGCGCGAGCTGGCCGAGGTCATGGACCACGTCGGGGGCCAGCTCAACGCGTTCACGACCAAGGAGTACACGTCCTACTACGCCCGGGTGTTGGACGAGCACCTGCCGGTCGCCATGGATGTGCTGTCCGACATGATCCGCAACTCCCTGCACCGAGAGGAGGACCTCGAGCGCGAGAAGGGCGTCATCGATGAGGAGATCGGGATGTACGAGGACACCCCCGACGAACTCGTCCACGACCTCTTCGCCCAGGCCCTGTGGCGCGGGCACCCGCTCGGCAGGCCGGTGCTGGGGACACGGGAGACGGTGGGCGGGCTAAGGCGGCAGGATGTGGTCGGGCACTTCGATGCCCGGTACGCGCCGGACAACACCGTGCTGGCCGTGGCGGGGAGCTTCGAGCCGGCGCGGCTGTTTGAGCTGCTGGACGAGCATCTGGGGAGTTGGCGGGCGTCGGGAAGGAAGCAGAATGGGGTAGCTCCGGAGCCGGGGGTCGCCACGGAGTTGGTGGAAAAGGCCACCGAGCTGGTGCATCTGTGCATCGGGGGGCCGGGCCTGCCGCTGGAGGACCCGGGGAGCTACGCACTGAGCATCATGAGCAACATCCTGGGCGGCGGCCCGAGCTCGCGCCTGTTCCAGGAGGTGCGTGAGGAGCGGGGGCTGGCCTACTCGGTCTTCTCATACACGGCGGCGTTCCGGGACTGCGGGCTCTTCTCCATCTACTGCGGCGCGGGGGCGGACCGGATCCGGGCTGCATTGGAGGTCATCGGGCAGCAGCTGCGGCTGATGGCGACCGAGGGCGTCAGCGAGGTCGAGTTGGAGCGCGCCAAGGCGCAATTGAAGAGCGGCATGACGATGTCGCTGGAGTCGACGAGCTCCCGGATGAACCGGATCGGGCGGTCGCAGCTGCTGCTGGGGCGGATCATCTCGCTGGACGAGGTGCTGCGGCGCGTGCAGGCCGTGACAGTGGAGGACATCAGGCGGCTGGCGGCGGCGTTTTGTGATCCAGGAAAGCTGACGCTGGTCGCAATCGGGCCGGGGCTGGAGAGGCTGGGGTTGAGGGGGGTGGTGTAGGAGAACCCAGGTATCTCATCTCGCCCACGGAGCTCCTTGTCCAGGTGCGTCTGGCGTAGGATCTCTGCCAACAGCCGCTTAGGCACCGTCTCGCCGTCCCTGCCGCTAGGGAGAGTCGTTTGCAGGACCCTATCGCCTACGGTCTTCCGCCAAATCTCGCCGTGGGGGGCTTCCCGTACCTTAACAAAGCCTTGATTTTCAACAGTCCGTCGCAGCTCTCGAAAGGTCGGGGACATGACGGTCACCTCTCCGCTCGGGGTTCAGCAGGTGCTGAACTGGGCATCAGGGATATGTGCGTGACACGTTGGCGGTACTCATTCGCCTAACCCAGGTGACAATGCCGGAATCAACCGTTTGAGGCCCAGTATGTTCCATCTGGATATACGTGGAGCGCAAGTAGGTACTCCATCTCAGCCTGACGGCACACTTGTAACAAACGTATAACACGTAGTAGCATGCCTGTAGTCGGTCACAGGAGGTAAGGGACCATGCTCCGTACTGCCAAGGTGTCTGACGTGCGGAAAGCACTAGGCGAGTATTTCTCAGACGCCGCTCACCATGATGTCGTGACGGCAATACGCCGATACGACAACGAACAAGCTTTCCTGATAGGGAAGAACATGCTCTTGGCTCTCGTTGAGGCCAGATTGCCGGCTGCTGGGGTGGAGGTAGTCCGCGAGGAGGACGGTTCATACACGCTTCATTCATTGCAGTGAACTGGACCTCGTGGCCAATGACATGAACTACGAAACGGCGGTAGAGCAGCTTCTTGAGCACGTGCGCATGTATGCGGACTTATTCTTCGAGGAGCCGACGGTCTACCTGAAAGACAGGAGCCGCCGAAGCCATCTTCCTCTCCTCATTGGGAGTATGCTCGCCGACAACGACGGCGACTTGAGACGCCTGCTGGGCTTGCCTTCCCAAGGCGGGTCGCACCAGGGCTAGGACGCTGTACGGGCCAGTTCTGCGTTTCCTCTTCCCTGCCTGACAACCCCTTTGCCCAACGCTGCTATCGCACGCCACATTGGGACCAAAGCCCGCACAGGAAGAAACAGGAATCGGGTATGTTCATGCCTAATGGCCAAGTTATGGATATCCCCTTATGTACTGACTTCAGACGAAGCACGGGTTCTCGGGCTGTGCCGACTCGGACATCGCCGCCCCGGCATCCGAACGCCTACCCGAACACCTTGTTAAATGTCACAAAGGCGGTAGGAAGAACGCCCAAATGCTATTAAGAATAGTATCATACTTGGGGACATGCGGGGAGTGAAGCTGCGTGACGAGTAAATCGGTGACGGCTGATGACTACCAGATCTTAGTCAGGAGAATCGATGCCGATGCTGGCGGTGGGTTCTTTGCTCACCCAATAGACCTTCCTGGCTATGGCGCTTGGGGCGAGTCTCCCGAATCTGCTCTATCATCCTGCCGCGAGGTGCTCGTTGCTGCGCTGGAGTCCGACAAGGAAGATGGGAATCCCTCGCCCATTCCTGCTGACTACTCTCCGGGGGCATACAGCGGTAAGTTCATCATACGCACGCCAAAGAGCCTGCACCACAAGCTGGCCTTGAAAGCAAAAGCGGAAGGCATCAGCCTTAACCAGCTTTGCATCTACCTTCTGAGCGAAGGCCTGGCAGCGAAAACAGAGGCCGCTTCGAACGAAATCATGGAGGCACTCGTTGAATGGATCAACAAGTCCGGAGTCCACGAAAGCGGAAGACAAAGGCAGTTCGGGAGGTCAGGATTCTCGAGGTTGCCACTTCCGAAGTTCGGTTTAAGGTAGATGCGCTAGATACTAACTCAGTGCCAGAACTTGATAGCGACGTTAGCTTCACCATGGCGGTTGATCCCAGCAACCAGCGGATCGGTAATGCTGAGTTTGTCTTCTGGATCAAGTCGGATGCTGGAGATCTTGAGATCTACGTGCGATCTCGGGCCAAAGTTGAGATCCCCTATGGGACATTTGATGATCTTGTGCCTGATGCGAGAAAGACGGTCGTCGAGACCCT
>JAUYEF010000427.1 GCA_030691635.1 Bacillota bacterium | reverse complement strand
TCGCTGGGCCTGCTCGAAGCTCCGGGGAACTACGGCGCGGACATCGTCATGGGCGAGGGCCAGGCGCTGGGTAACCCGATGAGCTACGGTGGTCCTCACCTGGGGTTCTTCGCGACCAGGGAGAAGATGGCGCGGCGCATGGCGGGAAGGATCGTCGGCGCGACCGTGGACAACAGGGGCCAGCGTGGCTTCGTGCTGACTCTCCAGACGCGAGAGCAGCACATCAGGCGCGAGAAAGCGACGTCCAACATCTGTTCGAATGAAGCCCTGAACGCGCTCGCCGCGGGCGTCTACCTGACCACGCTCGGCAAGCAGGGCATCAGGGAAGTCGCCGAGCTGTGTGTGAAGAAGGCGCACTACGCAGCAAAGAGGATAGAGGCCACAGGGAAGTTTCAGCTGGCGTTCGACGCTCCGTTCTTCAAGGAGTTCACCGTGAAGGGCGCCGTCTGCCCGTGCAAGGTCCAGGATGAGCTGTTGAAGCACAACATCCTGGGAGCGCTCGATGTCGGGCACTGGTACCCGGAACTTGCGAATCACCTGAGCTTTGCTGTGACTGAGAAGAGGAGCAAGCAGGAAATCGACGAGCTTGCCTCGGTACTGGAGGGAGTTCAATGAAAAAGGTACAGCCTCTGATATTTGAACTGAGCTCCCCCGGACGGAAGGGCTACTCGCTTCCGGCTCTCGACGTTCCCGATGTGCCGGTCGAGAACCTCGTGCCCAAGGGCGAGCTTCGCGCGGTCCCGCCCGACCTCCCTGAGGTCGGAGAGGTGGACATCGTCCGCCACTACACCAAGCTCAGCCAGCTCAATCACGGTGTGGATATCGGGTTCTACCCACTCGGCTCGTGCACGATGAAGTACAGCCCGAAGGTCAATGAGCAGGTATCGAGGCTCCCGGGCTTCGCGTACGCTCACCCGTACCAGCCGGAGAAGGCTTCGCAGGGCATCTTGCAGCTGATGTATGAGATGGAGCAGTACCTGGCGGAGATAGGCGGAGTAAGCCGCGTCAGCCTGCAGCCCGCTGCCGGCGCGCATGGGGAGTACACAGGTCTCCTCATCATCAAGGCCTACCAAAAGAAGAACGGCCAGAAGCGCACGAAGGTGATCATCCCCGACTCAGCTCATGGCACGAACCCGGCGTCGAGCGTCATGGCCGGTTTCGACATAGTAAACGTGAAGTCCGACGAGCGAGGCGGCGTCGACCTCGAAGACCTGACAAAGGTCATGAGCGAGGACGTGGCTGCTCTGATGCTCACGAACCCGAACACGCTTGGGCTCTTCGATGAGAACATCCACAAGATCGCCGAGATCGTGCACGCGAAGGGCGGGCTTCTGTACTACGACGGCGCCAACGCCAACGCCATCATGGGCTGGTCGAGGCCCGCGGATGCCGGTTTTGACGTGGTGCACTTCAACCTGCACAAGACGTTCTCCACGCCCCATGGCGGCGGCGGACCGGGCTCTGGGCCTGTCGGCGTCGTTGAGCACCTGGTGCCGTTCCTGCCGGTGCCCACTGTCGACTATGACGGCAAGAAATACTTCCTGAACTACAACCACCCCGACTCGATCGGGAAGGTCAAGGGGTACTACGGGAACTTCGGCGTGGTGGTGAAGGCATACACGTATGTCAGGGCGCTCGGTCCGGACGGGCTGAAGAAGGCCAGCGAGGACGCGGTGCTGAACGCCAACTACATCATGCGGAACATCCTGGCGTACTACGACCTGCCGTACAACAGGCACTGCAAGCACGAGTTCGTGGCGGCGCCGTTCAGGATCATGAAGGAAACGGGCGTGAGGACGCTCGACATCGCCAAGAGGCTTCTGGACCACGGCGTTCACCCGCCGACGGTCTACTTCCCGCTCATCGTGCATGAGGCGCTTATGATCGAGCCCACCGAGACTGAGTCCAAGGAGTCGCTCGACTATTTCATCAACGCACTCAACTCGATAGCGAAGGAAGCATACGAGAACCCGGAGATCGCCAAGACGGCGCCTCACGACACTGTGGTGGGCCGCCTTGACGAAGCCGGCGCGGTCCGGAAGTTCAACCCAAGGTGGAGAAGGGAAGCGTAGTGCTGCATGACTTGCTGTCTTCGGCGTGGGAGGCGAGGGTGCGCTCGTTTGGGCATGACATAACCTTCGCCTACCCGGCGCGGACGGCGGCGGTGTCGCTGACAGGCACGGAATGCGGCCTGAACTGCGCGCACTGCGGAGGGCACTACCTGGACAACATGATATCGCTTGAGGAGGCTCGAGCCTGGGTCCTGCAGGGCAGGGCAAAGAGCCTCCTCATCAGCGGCGGGTGCAGCCCGGTAGGCGTCGTGCCGTTCGGCAGCCACGCTCAGCAACTTGAGGAACTGGCAAAGACGTGCCGGCTGAATCTCCATGTTGGCCTTGTCAGTGAAGAGGAGGCGGCTTCCGCAGGGAAGATGGCTGGAGCCGTCTCCTTCGATTTCGTCGGAGACGACGAGACGATCCGTGAAGTGTACGGCCTCGACAAGACGGTGGCCGACTATGTCCGGTCCTATGAGGCACTCTGCAGGCACGCCCGGGTGGTGCCCCACATCTGCATCGGGTTGAGGGGAGGCGCGATCAGCGGCGAGCGCCGCGCCCTCGGGATCCTCAAGCAGCTGGGCGCGCCCGCGCTGGTCTTCCTGGTGCTGATCCCGACGCCGGGCACCCGGTTCGCGGGGGTGGAGCCCCCGGCCCCTGCGGCTGTGGCTGAGATCCTGGCTGAGGCACGGCTTGATTTCCCTGAGACGCCCATCCAGCTGGGGTGCATGAGACCCGGCGGTCGCTACAGGCGCACGCTCGATCTTCTTGCCGTTCGTGCTGGCGTGAACACCATCGTGAACCCCGCACCACAGGCCAGGAGGCTGGCGCGTTACCTCGGGCTCGTGGCCCGGCGGGGAGAGGAGTGCTGCGTGCTTTGATCCGTGTATCCGCGGGCAGCGCGGCTGTGCTCGGACTGAAACGGTCGAAGCTCGACGCCGCCCCCACGACCGCTTACTTGATGTGTGGCACGAAATGCTCGCGGGCCTGCGCGTTCTGTGCGCAGGGGACGGCCAGTTCGAGCCGCGCAGACCTGCTCTCGCGGGTGACCTGGCCCGATTTCCCTGTCGAGGAGGCCGCCTGCGCCATAGCTGAGGCGTACCGCGAAGGCTTGATCAAACGTGCCTGCATCCAGGTGGTCATGTCGCCGGGCTTTGTGGCCCGGACACAGGCGATCGTCCACGCGGTCAAAGCCTGCTGCGACATCCCGTTGTGTGTGTCGGTGAGTGGTGGTGAACAGGTCGTCCGCGCCATGTTCGAAGCGGGCGCGGACCGGGTGTCCGTCCCGCTGGACGCCGCGAGCGAAGAGGTTTACGCGCGCTGCAAGGGGCCCGGCTGGAGCGCGGCGCTGGCGCTGATCAGAGCGGCCGCGCGCGACTACCCAGGGCGCATGGGCACGCACCTGATAGCCGGGCTTGGCGAGACAGATGAGGCCCTGATTCAGATGTTCCAGACGATGCATGACCTCCAGGTCGTGGTAGGGCTGTTCTCGTTCACGCCGGTCAAGGGAACGCCGCTGGAACACGAAAAGCCTCCGCCCCTGCCCAGGTACAGGGCCATCCAGGCAGCCAGGTGGCTTGTCGTGGAAGGGCTTGCGCAGGCGGAAAACATGAAGTTTGTGAACGGCCGTCTCGTGTCGTTCGGCATCGAGGATGGGCTGCTCAGAGAACGCCTTTCGGACGGGCGCGCCTTCCAGACGAGCGGCTGCTCGGACTGCAACAGGCCTTACTACAATGAACGGCCGGGCGGCCTTGTGTATAATTATCCAAGGCCGTTGCAGCCGTCAGAGATCGAAGAGGCGATAGGCCAGGCGCTTTCGTGGTTTGACACCAGCGCTGCGGAGGACGACGACTCATGACCGCAAGATGGCGAGTCATTTATGACGCTCCTCACCGGGGCGCTTCGAACATGGCCATAGACGAGGCCATCATGTTCTCGGTGTCCGAAGGGGCGTCGCCACCCACTCTCAGGTTCTACGCCTGGGACCCGCCCACAATCTCGATCGGCTACTTCCAGCGGCTGGAGCGTGAGATCGACCTGGGAAGGGTCGCTGAGGCCGGCTACGACCTGGTCAGGCGTCCCACGGGCGGCAGGACAGTGCTCCACGACGATGAAGTCACGTACGGCATCATCGTGCGAGAGGCCGAGTTCCCAGGCAGTGTCGTCGAGACATACAGGCGGATAAGCACCGGCCTTGTCGAAGGCCTCAGGGCTCTCGGCATGGAGGCAGGAATGGTTGCTGCCCAGGAGGCGGGGCACGACCCGCGCGAGCACTCATCGGCGGCCTGCTTCGACTCGCCTTCCTGGTATGAAGTTGTCTGCCAGGGGAAGAAGGTCATCGGAAGCGCCCAGACGAGGAAGATGGGCACAATCCTGCAGCATGGCTCGATTCCCATCACGTTTCTGCCGGCGCGTCTGACGTCCGTGCTTACGCTGAAATCCGATGCCGCAAGGAACAGGCTTGACTCAACACTGGCCAAGAAGGCCGGAGGGCTTTCGGAATTCCTGCAACGCCGCCCCGAGTTCGCGGAAGTGTGCGCGGCGCTCAGGGAAGGACTCTCCAGGTGCCTTGACATAGAATTCGTGGAGCAGGAATTGAGTGCCCGCGAGCGGGACTCGGCAGAGCGGCTCCTGCGCAAAAAATACGCAGATGCTGGGTGGAACCAGAAGAGGTAGGGGGTAGGCGGAATGTACGATGTCGTGGTTGTAGGTTCAGGGCCGGGCGGCTACGTCGCCGCGATTAAGGGCGCGCAGCTCGGCGGCAAGGTGGCGGTCGTGGAGGGCGGAAGGCTCGGCGGCTGCTGCCTGAACAGGGGCTGCATCCCTACCAAAGCCCTTGTGCGCAGCGCCGAGGTTTACCTCACGGCGACACGCGCCGCGGAGTTCGGGACGAACGTGGGCGAAGTGTCCTTCGACCTCGGGGTCGCGATGGCACGGAAGAGGAAGGTGGTCGAGCAGCTCGTCACGGGCGTCGAGCGCCTGTTCTCAAGCAACAAGGTAGAACTCATCAAAGGATGGGGCAGCGTTCCCGAACCGGGTAGGGTCGTGGTCAAACGTGACGACGGCACGACTTTGGAGCTGGAAACAAAGAACGTGATCCTCGCCACCGGCGCATCTCAGCAACAGCCGCCCGTTCCCAAGGAAAGCCTTGCCCTGACCATCTCGAGCGACGATGCTCTGGAACTCGAATCCGTGCCCAAGACCATGCTCGTCATAGGAGGCGGCGTGCTCGGCGTCGAGTTTGCCTGCATCTACAACGCGTGGGGCACGAAGGTGGACATCATCAAGCGCTCGCCCGTGATCCTGCCTCCCATAGATGAGGAGATCGCGCGCAGGCTGATGGTCGTGCTCAAGCGCAAGGGGATTTCGGTCAACTCCGGCATGTACATCAAGGAGATTGTCGAGACGGAGGACGGGCAGAGACTTGTCCGCTGCGACGACAAGGAGGGCAAGAAGGTCCAGTACAAGGCTGAAGTGGTCCTGGTGGCCATGGGCATGGTGCCGGACTTCGGTGGGATCGACCTGGACGGGCTCGGTGTCCAGTACGACCGGAAGGGGATCAAGACGGACTCCAGGATGAGGACCAGCGTGCCGGGCATCTATGCGATCGGGGACGTGGTCGGCAAGTATTACCTCGCCCCCGTGGCCTCGGCCGAAGGTATCGTCGCCATGGAGAACATCTTCGGCCACGATGCCGAGATGGACTACTCAGTCGTTCCCGGCTGCGTGTTCTCGATCCCAGAGGTCGCCAGCGTCGGGCTGAAGGAAGCGGAAGCGAGGGAGGCCGGCATTGCCGTGAAGGTATCGAAGTTCCCGTTCACGGCCAACGGCCGGGCAGTGGCCATGGGTGAGACGGAGGGCGTGGTCAAGATAGTTGCGGACGAGCGTGACGGCAGGCTGCTTGGGATGCACATCATGGGCCCCCACGCGGATGATCTGATCCATGAAGGAGCTGTGGCTCTGAAGATGAAAGCTACGGCCAAAGACTTGGCGGACATGGTCCACGCGCACCCGACATTGCCGGAGGCGATCATGGAGGCGTCCCACGGGATCGGGGGACAACCGATTCACCTGGCCAGGATGAGGTAGTTCCACGCGAAAGGGGGGCTCGGGAAGTGCACCTTGAGAATGTGAAGAGGGTGGATCCAGAAATCTACTCCGCGGTCATGCAGGAACTCGAGCGGCAGCAGTCGGTGATCGAGCTCATTGCCTCGGAGAACATAGTATCCGACGCCGTGCTTGAGGCGGCCGGCACAGTGCTGACAAACAAGTACGCTGAGGGTTACCCCGGGCGCCGTTACTACGGTGGCTGCGAGAAGGTGGACATCGCTGAGACGCTCGCGATCGAGCGTGCTAAGGCGATTTTCGGGGCAGAGCACGCAAACGTCCAGCCTCACGCGGGAGCCCAGGCGAACACTGCCGTGTACTTCGCGATGCTGGAGCCAGGCGACACCATACTGGGTATGAACCTTGCCCATGGCGGCCACCTGACTCACGGCAGTCCCGTGAACATCTCGGGCAAGTACTTCAAGATCGTGCCCTACGGCGTGAGCCAGAACGACGAGCGCATCGACTATGCCGAGCTCAGGCGGCTCGCGCTGGAGTCGAAGCCGAAGATGATCGTCGCCGGGGCCAGCGCCTACTCCAGGATAATCGACTTCAAGTTCTTCCGCGAAGTCGCCGATGAGGTCGGCGCATATCTCATGGTGGACATGGCCCACATCGCGGGCCTGGTTGCCGCCGGGCTGCACCCGTCGCCGGTGCCCTACGCGCACTTCGTGACGACCACCACGCATAAGACGCTGCGGGGGCCGAGAGGCGGGCTCATCCTGTGCAAGGCCGAGTTCGCCAAGGCCATAGACAAGGCCGTCTTCCCGGGCATCCAGGGTGGGCCGCTGATGCACATCATCGCGGCCAAGGCCGTAGCGTTCAAAGAGACCATGGAGCCGGGCTTCAAGGCGTACCAGCAGCAGATCATCAAGAACGCTGCAGCGCTGGCGGACGCTCTGGTGAATCAGGGCTTCCGGCTGGTGTCAGGCGGCACAGACAACCACCTGATGCTGGTGGACCTCACGCCCAAGGGAGTCACCGGCAGGACGGTGGAGCAGGTCCTGGATACGGTGCACATCACGGTGAACAAGAACGCCATCCCGTTTGACTCCAAGCCACCCAACACGACGAGCGGCATCAGGGTCGGCACTCCGGCGGTGACCAGCCGCGGTATGAAAGAGCCGGAGATGGCCAGGATAGCTGAGCTCATCGCGGACACCGTCGCCGGCCGCAAGGATGAGGCAGCGCTCGCGGCCGTCCGCGAGAAGGCCATAGCGCTCGCGTGCGCGTTCCCGATCTACCAGTAGCGCTGGTTGGAGCAGTAAGCAGCGCGGCTACGTTAGGCCCCCGCCGGTGCTCCGGGGGCCGCCAGACACGATTCGACTTTCAATATAAAACTGCTTGTCCGACGACGCACGTTTTGACAAATCGCCACCACCCGGTGGTGCTAGAATCAGACAGCCACTACCGGGGAGGAGTCCTTGTTGAGCCTGAAGGCCATAGTTTCCATGGGTGGAACTGTGTCGATCCCGAGAGAAGCGCTGGTGCGCATCGGCATCGAAGGGCAGGGTCTCGTCAGGATGTCCGCAGTCGGCGGTCAGGTGATCATCACGAGGGTCCCGCTTGGGGTGGTTCCTCCGGAACGCAAGTAGGCAGGCTACTGGAGATTGGCCGCATCCGGGCTTTCTATGGCAAGACGCCACTACCGTGTGTTACTATTGGTAATGGCGCGAAAGCCAGGATCCGGGGGCTGATGTGATGGCAGATCTCGATAGGATACGTGCTGCTCTCCGCGACGAGTCGCTGGAGGGCATCATTATTGCCCGGCCGGAGGACAGGCTCTGGGCATCAGGCTTTTCCGGGAGCGCCGGAACGGTGCTGGTGACGCTCGACGATGCCGTGCTGATGACGGACTTCCGGTACACAGAGCAAGCTGCAGCCGAAGCGCCGGGTTTCAGGATCGTCGAGGGCAAGCCGGAAGGCGACGTGCTGCCACAGATCGTGATGGAGTCTCGAGCGTCCAGGATCGCTTTCGACCCGAGTTATGCCACGGTCCTGTGGTTTGAGAGGCTGAAGCACCAGCTGACCGGTGTGGATCTTGTGCCGTGCGAGCGGCTCTTGGTCGGGCTCAGGGCGCGGAAGACGGCTTCCGAGATCGACCTGATGACGAAAGCCGCGGTCATCGCGGACAACGCCTTCATGACAGTGCTCGCGAAGATCAGGCCCGGTACAAGCGAACGCGACATAGCCCTCGAGATGGAATTCCTCATGCGCAGAGAAGGCGCACAACGCCTCGCCTTTGATATCATCGTTGCCTCTGGAAAGCGGTCATCCATGCCGCACGGCCGCGCCTCAGCGAAGCTCATCGAAGAGGGCGATTTTGTCACAATAGACTATGGGGCTGAAGTATCCGGCTATTGCTCCGACGCCACCAGGACGGTCGTCGTGGGCAGAGCCTCGGAAGAGCAGCGCAGGGTCTATGAACTTGTGCTCAGGGCTCAGACGTCCGCCCTTGATGCGATCGGCCCGGGCAAGGATTGCGCCGCCGTTGACGCCGTGGCCAGGGACATCATAAAGCAAGCCGGCCACGGTGAGCATTTCGGCCATACCCTGGGGCACGGGGTGGGGCTGGCCGTACATGAGATGCCGAGCCTCGGTGAGCGTTCCGCCGGCGTCGCGCTTGTCCCGGGAAATGTCGTGAGCGTTGAGCCTGGCGTCTACGTGCCTGGGTGGGGCGGTGTCAGGATCGAGGATCTCGTCGCCATAACGGAGGACGGGTACAAGAACCTGACGCACGTGCCCAAGCACCTGATAGAGATCGGCTGATGCGGGAAGACCTAGAGACAGGGAAGGCCTGGAGACGAGCGTCCGCTCGTCGTGTGGGTCCGATGCGGCGACCTGATGGGAGGGGCAGAGATTGATCTCGACAAACGACTTCAAGACAGGCATCACAATCGAGTACAACGGTGAGGTGTACTCAGTCGTCGAATTCCAGCACGTGAAGCCGGGCAAAGGCTCCGCGTTCGTACGCACCAGGCTGAAGAACGTGAAGACAGGCGCCGTGCTCGAACGCACCTTTGATGCCGGCGAGAAACTCCCACGGGCGCACGTGGAGAGGCGGGAATGCCAGTACCTGTACAACACGGGCACTGAGTACATAGTGATGGATTCCCAGTCGTTCGAGCAGATCCCGCTCACCGGGGACAAAATAGGCGACGGTATCGACTTCCTCAAGGAGAACATGAACATCTGGCTTCTGACCTATGAGGGGACGACGCTCGGAGTGGAGATCCCGAACTTTGTCGACCTTGAAGTGGTCGAGACCGAGCCCAACTTCCGCGGGGACACGGCCACAGGCGGCGGAAAGCCCGCGACTCTCGAGACAGGCGCGATCATCAAGGTCCCGCTGTTCGTGAACAAAGGCGACAAGATCAAGGTCGACACTAGGAGCAGGACTTACATAGAAAGGGTCTAAGCGGCAGACAGAGGGTCTCGCGATGGTAGCGAGTGGGTCCCAGGCGGCGAGGAATGGCTCCAGACGGCAGCGAACGCGCCCGCGCGGCAACCGAATATTAGCCTTCCTTCATGGCAACTTTACAAAAGATGCAGGAGGAGGGTGCGAATGAACGAGATCAAGAGCAGGGTGTCTTATCTGCAAGGGCTCGCCAAAGGCCTGAACGTCTCCGCTGAAACGAACGAAGGCAGGTTGCTTTCCGGGATTCTTGAGGTGCTGGAGGAGATAGCGGGCGAAATCGCGGGCGTGAAGAGCTCGTTCGAGGAACTTAGAGAGTATGTGGATGCCATAGACGAAGACCTTGCCGCTGTTGAGGAGGAGTACCTGGGCGATCTGGAATCCGACGAGTATGCTGAGTTCGAGTGCCCGTCCTGCGGTAACGTCCTGGTTATAGAGGACGACTACGACACAGGGGATGACGGGCAGGTTAAGCTGATTTGCCCGAAGTGCGGTGAAACGGTCTTCGAAGAAGACTACACCGTTGACGAGGACGAGGCCCCTCTGGTGTCGCGCCGGCCGCACGGCCACCGTCTCTACGGCGATGAGGACTCGCTTCCAAAAGAATAGCGGAACCACGCCAATTGCGCGCAGAGCAGGGCGATCGTCAAGGACCGCCCTGCTTCTTGTTGACCGGAAAGTACTCATACGGCCGGCCCGGCCCTAATATGCTTTAGAACATGAGACAAGCTTGGGGGGAGTCGGGCCCTGCCAGGAGCGCTTACAAGAATCGAAGAGGAACTTCTGGTCTTCTTCCCAGAGAAGCTGAGGCGGCAAGTTGCGGGAACGCTATCCGCCTATCCGGACGCTGCGCTTGAGAGGCTGTCCGAGATCAGGGTCAGGACCGGGCTGCCGTGTGTCCTGCTGATGGACCAGCGCGAGGTCCTGGTCGGAAATGGAGCGCCTCACGTGGTCGACGCCGAGGACGTGACCAGGATGTTCAACATGGTGTCTGCGAACTCCGTGCATGCCTTCGAGGAAGAGCTCCGCAACGGGTACATCACCGTAAAGGGCGGACACCGGATCGGCATGGCAGGCAAGGCAGTCGTTGAAGCGGGCAAGGTGAAGACCATTAAACACGTGCGGAGCTTCAACATCAGGGTCACTCGCGACTGCCCCGGCGCGGCCGACCTTGTGATTCCCCACATGATCGATAACTCGCGTCCGGCCAGTTCACTCATAGTCGGCCCTCCGGGGTCCGGCAAGACCACGATGCTCCGGGAGATCTCCAGGCTGTTGAGCGGCGGCATCCCGGCCCGTGGCGTCGCGCCGCAGAATGTGGGCATAGCTGATGAGCGGTCTGAGATCGCAGGCTGCTACCGGGGCGTGCCCCAGAACGATGTCGGCCCACGGACGGATGTCCTCGACGCCTGCCCTAAGGCGGAGGGCATGATGATGCTCATCCGGGCCATGACCCCCGATGTTGTCGTCACGGACGAGATAGGCACAGCCGAAGATGCGCAGGCGTGCGTCGAAGCTTCTTGCGCCGGTGTCGCCGTCATCGCTTCGGCCCACGGCGCAGGCAAGAAGGACCTCGCGAACAGGCCTTCTCTGCAGCGGCTGGTGTCCTCCAGCACGTTCTCGCGGATCATCCTGCTCAGCTGCAGGCGCGGGCCCGGGACCGTCGAGGAAGTCTGCGATGGCCGCGGCGTCACACTGCTGCGTGGCCCGCTGGGGGGCGCATTATGAGCATGGCGGCAGTCATCAGATTCACCGGCGCCGGGCTTGTCATCGCCTCGGGCGTGCTGTGTGGGTCCTTTGCGGCGGGCAGGCTTGAGAAAAGGCTCCGGGTGCTGGAGGAACTGCGGGCGGCGCTCGAACGGCTGATAACGCTGGTGGAGTACCAGTCGGCCACCCTGGCTGCCGCGCTCGATGAGGCGGCGCGGCCATGTTCGGGCGCTCCGAGGGCCTTCCTGGAGCGTGTTTCCCAGAACCTGCGCTCCGGCGACGGGGATTCTGCGGGGAAAGCATGGGCGAGCGCACTGGACTCGCTGGGCGGCCTGCTGCTGGTGGACAGGGCCGACATCGACGCGCTGCGTCTTCTCGGGCCGGCTCTGGGCGTCTCTGACCGGAAGGATCAGGCCAGGCACCTTGCGGCGATGATAGGCAAACTCGGCGTTCATATCGGCGAGGCGAGGGACAGGAGCGCCAAGTACGCGCTTCTCTACAGGCAAATGGGCCTGCTCTGCGGGGCGCTTGTGGCGCTGATACTCGTCTGATGCGGGGAGACTGCGCCATAGACCGGAACCCACGTAGCGGAGGGCAAAACCGTGAGTACAGTCAGCCTTGACATGGTCTTCAAGATAGCGGGCGTGGCCATACTCGTCGCCGTCATCCACAGCGTCTTGAAGCAGGCGAACAAGGAAGAGTATGCCTGGATGCTGACGCTGACAGGAATCGTCATTGTGCTCATGTGGGTGATCCAGCTGGTGGGCGACCTGTTCGAGAAAGTCAAGACCATCTTCCGGCTCTACTAACCCATCCTGGAGGACGGCGCGGTGGACATTCTCCAGATCATCGGGATAGCGCTGGTCAGCGCTGTGGTGCTGACACTCATTCGCCGGGCCAGGCCCGACTTCGCGACGCCTGTCGCCTTGGCGGCGGGAACGCTCCTCTTCCTGCTGGTGGCGGACAAGCTCGTGGCGGTCTTCGTGCTCCTGGAGGACCTGTCGTCCCTGGCGCGGCTGGATATCTCGTACCTGACCACCGTGATCAAGGTGATCGGCGTGGCGTACCTGGCCGAGTTCGGTGCGCAGGTCTGCAGGGACGCTGACGAAGGGGCCCTGGGCGCGCGGGTGGAGTTTGCCGGCAAGGTGCTGGTCCTGTTGCTCACTGTTCCGGTCGTGAGAGCCATCATGCAGGCAGTGCTTACTATCATGGCGTGAGGGGGTGCCGGTGGGTGAAGAACAGTCGCGCGTCTGTGTTGTGGCTTGTCGCTACCTGCGTGCTGTCGCTGGCCGCTCCATGTCTCGCCTCTGTGCCGGAGATGCAGCTGCCTGCCCCTCTCCCCGCGGACTACCGCCAGATAGACGATATGCTATCTGGTCTCGACCAGCCTGCCGGCAGCGGGATCGACCTGCGCCAGGTCTTCACGGATGTGATTTCCGGAAGGTCGAAGCTGGACGGGCCTTACCTCCTTAGCTTGGTCGCCCGCTACTTGTTCTCCGAGCTACGGCTCAACACAAAGCTGCTCGGGTCCTTGATCGTGCTGGCAGTCATCTCTGCGCTGCTCCAGAACCTGCAGGTGGGGTTCAACAGTGATGCTGTGGCGCGGGTGGCCTACGCGACGTGCCACCTGGTCCTCATTACGCTTGCGCTCTCCAGTTTCGGCGTGGCGCTCAAGGTGTCCCAGAAGGCCTGTTCCGACCTGCTGTCGCTCATGCGTCCCCTCCTACCGGCACTGATCGCCCTGGTGGCGAGTTCGGGCGCTCCGGTCACCGCGGGCCTGTTGAGCCCGATCACGATTTCCACGGTCCACGTCGTCGCCACGATGGCGAGCGAGGTCGTGCTGCCGGTCATCGTACTGGCGGCCGTGCTCGAGATCGTGAACCACACGTGGGACGCGTTCGACCTTTCGGGCGTCACCGGACTCATAAGACTGGTCGCGAATACGGTGCTAGGGCTGTCACTCGCGCTGTTCTTGGGGATGATGGCGGTCCAGAAGGCCGCCGGGGCCGTGTCCGACGGCGCCGCCATCAGGACCGCCAAGTTTCTTAGCACCACGTTCATACCCGTCGTGGGGAGAATGTTCTCGGACGCGGCCGAGATGGTTTTCTCGTCATCGAACGTGCTCAAGGGCGCAGTCAGCGCCGCCGGAGCGCTGGTCGTCTTCTTCTTGATCGTGTTCCCTTTGGCGAAAATCGCATCTCTGGTGTTCGTATACCGGCTGGTAGCCGCGCTCGTCCAGCCGCTCGGAGCGAAACGGATGAGCTCCTGCCTGAACGGCATCGGGAGCTCGCTGATCATGATGTGCGTCGCGCTCGGAGTCGTGGCCATGATGGTCTGGGTGAGCCTGGCCGTCATCGCCGGCGCGTCCAGACCTTATTGAAAGCGCCGGGGCGTCGAGCCCCTGCAGAGGACCCGAGAGTCTATAGTGGAGGCGATCGCTTGGTCCCCTGGCTGCGTGGTTGGGTGATGACACTCGCCCTCACCTCACTGATCGCCGGCATCGCCGAGGCCGTGACTCCGCAGGGCAGCACGCGGAAATATGTCCGCGTGGCGCTCGGGATGATCATCGTCTCTCTTGTGCTCCAGCCGGTGGTGGGAATCGTGCAGCGCGTGCGCGGCGGCGCAGACCCTGCCATCCTGCCGCCATTCGGCACTGCGGCGCCCGCCTTTTCAGGGCAGACGCCCGGCGATGAAACGTTTGCCGCGAGGGTGAAGTGGCAGGCTGAGACGATGGCCATGTCGATCGAGGGCGTCAGGGCGGCTGACTGCCGCGTGACGGTGGCCACAGCACGCGACACAGCATCAGTGCAGCGGCTGGAGGTCCATCTTTGGCTTGACCCTGGGAAGGCCCGTAGCGGAGGCGCGATGGCGGAAGCGCTAAAGGCCCTGCTGTCCGCGTACCTGAACCTGAGGCCTGAAGATGTTACGGTGACCATTGCAGGATAGGAGTGATGGCGGTTGTGGATCGAGCGACTCAAGAAGGCTCCGTTTAACCTGTTGGCTCTTGGCGCTCTCGGAATCATTCTGTTGCTGGTCGGGAGCATGATGTCTGCGGAGAGAAGCGCGCCCAGCCCGGCGCCTGCGCAGGGCCAGGCGAAGGAGGCGCCGGTGCCGGACGAGACCCTCTCGCTGACCTGGTACCAGGCGAAGCTTGCCCAAGAGGCAGAGCGAGTGATCGGGCAGATACGGGGTTCCGGCCGCGTGGTGGTCTCCCTCACGCTTGCGGGCACGCCGGAGAACGTGCTGGCGGGCAACCGGCAGCTCAACACACGCAGGACCGAGGAAAAGGACCAGTCGGGCATGACCCGGGTTACTGAGGAACAGACCGACTCCTCGCAACCCGTCATCGCACGGCAGACCACCACGGGCGACCGGCCGGTCGTCACCAGGACCACGTCGCCCAAAGTGGAAGGCGTGCTGGTCGTTTCGAGCGGCGCGCAGGACCCGCGTGTCCGGGCGGAGATCTTCAGGGCGATCCAGGTGCTCTTCAATGTGCCGGCGCATAGAGTTTCGGTGCTTCCTATGAAAGCGGGTGAATGAGACATGTTCCGGACGTATAACCTCAGGCGGTCCCGGCTTCTGGGCATCCTGCTGTTCGCGGCCATCGTCGCGTACCTCATCTGGTTTGTGGCATACAAGAGAGCTGAGTTCCTGAAGGGTCCTGTGGTCGCGCCCCCATCGCCCGCAGGCGAGGCGGCGAGCAAGGCGCTCCGCGTGCCGGAGTCGGACTACTTCGCGGACTCGAAAGTCGAACGAGAACGGCAGAGGAGCCAGGAGCTCGAGCGATTGCGGGAAATCGCCGCCAGCCCAAACACTGACGCCCAGGTCAAGAAGGAGGCAGCACAGCGCCTGCTCTCCCTGACGCAAGAGGCCGCGAAGGAATCGGAGGTCGAGCATCTTGTTAAGGCCAGAGGATACGAAGACGCCGTCGTGTTCATGGGAAACGGCGCGCTGGTCATCGTCATCCGCGCGCAAGAGATCACGCAACTGGATGTCGCGAAGATTTCCGATGTGGTCACGCGGCTCATAGGGATCAAGCCCGAAGCTATGCGGATCATCGCCCGGCGGTGACCCGGTTTGGCAATACAAACGCCCACGTCCTGCGCGGACTGGGCTTTGTTGTCATTAGTGAGAGGGCTTAGTATAATAATTCTATCGGTGCATGCGGATCGCAGGCGCCGGGAGGTGACTGGCTGGTTGGAGAAGCGCGAAGATACCGTCACTGGCTTGGACTCCGATGTCGGAGTCGTGAAGATATCGGAGGATGTGGTCTCGGTCATAGCAGGCATCGCGGCGGGCGAGGTCGCCGGGGTCACAGGCATGAGTGGAGGGCTCGTCGGAGACATGGCTGAGATCCTGGGAAAGAAGAGTCTCTCCAAAGGCGTCAAGGTGGAGGTCGGGGAAAAGGAGGCGGCGATCGACCTCTTTGTCGTGCTGGACTATGGCGTGAGGATTCCCGAGGTTGCCCAGAAGATACAGGAGAATGTCAAACGGTCGGTCGAAATCATGACGGGCCTCGACGTGGTGGAAGTCAACATCCACGTTCAGGGAGTCAGTTTCGAGCCACCCGTTAACAAAGAAAGCCCCGATATACCGAAGTGAACGGCGTCTAGCAGAAAGGGGCTAAAGGGGTAGGGAGATGCGAATCTACGATAGAGTGGTGCTGGCGGTATACACGTTGACGCTGGACGTGCTTGCAGTCATTTTTGTGCTGATGGCTTTCGGCTGGCGAATGCCTCTGGACATTGTGCGGACAAGCCTTGACAACATCCAGATCAGGTGGCTCGTTGGGCTGATATCGCTGTTCTACCTGGTCATCAGCCTCAGGCTCATCGTCTACGCGTTCCGAAGGAAGTACGCCGGCCAGGCGGTCGTCCACGACACGTCTCTCGGCGAGGTGCGGATATCCCTGGATGGGATCGAAAACCTTGTGAAGAAAGTCGCGAGGCAGGTCCAGGGAGTGAGAGAAGTGCGTGGCACCGTCCACATGTCCGCCGATGGGCTCCATGTCTCGCTCTCGATCGTCATGAGCCCTGACATCAGCATCCCTTCGGTCTCGTCTGAGGTGCAGAGTCAAGTCAAGTCTTACGTGCGGAACGTCGTGGGCGTTGAAGTGTCTGAAGTCCGCATTCAGGTTGAAAACATAACGGCGGAAGTACGCCGGAGCCGCGTGGAGTGAGGACCTTGTGGGAGAGAATAGCGTCTGAGATCCTGACAAACCACAAAGGCAAGCTCTACGGGACTGTGCTGGGCCTCCTGGTCCCGCTCATGATCATGAGGTTCGGGTTCTTCTGGACGGCTTTCATCCTGGCTTCCACCTACTTGGGCTACAGGATCGGGAAGCGCATCGATGAAAGCCAGGAGAGCCTCGCGGAGATAATTGATAAATACCTACCACCATCGGACAGGTGATGCATCGCCAGTGAGTAACACGATGAAAAGGAGGCAGGCGCGCCAGCTTGCGCTTAAGACCTTGTACCAGATGGCGACAGCGGGCACAAGCGTGGACGCGGCCCTCGCCTTCGCGTCTGAGGGTCTGAGAGTCGATGAAGACGGTGTCCAGTTCGCCCGCGCGATCGCTGATGGGACAAGCAGCCGGGCCACCGAGCTCGACGACATGATCAGGCCGACTCTGAAAGGCTGGCTCTTGGAGCGACTCCCGCTGATCGACCGTGCGATACTCCGCATGGCGCTGTTCGAGATGCTCAACACCACCACCGCCCGCAGTATTATAATCAACGAAGCTGTGGAACTTGCCAAGGAATACAGCACGAAGGATTCCGGGCGTTTCGTGAACGGTGTGCTGGGCACGCTCACAAAACAGCTGGCTTAGCGTACCTCCTCATCCATTCGTTTTGCCGCCGGTTTTGCCCGTCCGCGCCCGCTGCTGCTAAAGGAGAAGATACCAAATTCGTTGAAAGTAGGTTGAGCTTTGCTTTGTGGGCATGGGCAGGGCATCTTGATCTAGATTTCGGGAGGGGAAGGCGCTGATGTTCAGGATTCTAGAGAAGGAGCATCTCACATCGATTCACAAGAAGATGGTGATTGAGGCCCCGCTCGTAGCCCGCAAGGCACAGCCGGGGCAGTTCGTCAGCATACGCCTCCACGAGAAGGGAGAGCGTGTCCCACTAACCATTGCGGACTTTGACAGAGATGCAGGAACTATCACACTTGTATTCCAGGAAGTGGGCAAGACCACCCGCGAGTTGGGGACTCTGGAGGTGGGCCAGGGCATCCTCGATTTCGTCGGACCGCTGGGCGTGCCTGCCGAACTGCTGGAAAGCGGCACGGTTGTGTGCGCCGGAGGCGGTGTCGGAGTGGCGCCACTGTACCCGAAGGCGAAAGCTCTGCACCAGAAGGGCGTGAAGGTGATCTCCATCATCGGAGCCCGTACGGCCGACCTGCTCATCATGGAGAAGGAAATGGCCGCGGTCTCCAATGAGCTGCATGTCTGCACCGACGATGGCACACGTGGGTATCACGGGTTTGTCCCGACGAAGCTGGCCGACCTGATCAAGGCAGGCGCGAAGATGGACGAAGTGATCGCGATTGGGCCGCTCGTGATGATGCGGGTATCGGCGGATGTGACTAGGCCGTATGGCATCAAGACCTGGGTCAGCCTCAACCCCATAATGGTCGACGGCACGGGAATGTGCGGCGCATGCCGCGTGAGCGTCGGTGGGCAGACGAAGTTCTGCTGCGTTCACGGGCCCATGTTCGACGGCCACCTGGTCGACTACGCAGAGTCCATACGGAGAAGCCAGATGTACCTTGCAGAGGAGAAGGTCGCGAACGAACACTACTGCCAGTGCGGAGGTGATCGCTGATGGCATCACCTTCACGCACGGCGATGCCGCACCAGGACCCCAGGGCCAGGGTCGGGAACTTCAACGAAGTGGCCACCGGCTATACTGGGGAGATGGCTCGCCGTGAGGCTTCACGCTGCATCCAGTGCAAGAAGCCCTTCTGCATAGCCGGTTGTCCGGTCAATGTCGACATCCCTGGGTTCATCCGCATGGTCAAGGATGGGGATGTCGCGGGCGCGGCCCGGAAGATCAAGGACACTAACAGCCTTCCGGCCGTCTGCGGGAGAGTCTGCCCGCAGGAAGAGCAGTGCGAGAAGATCTGCATCCTCGCCCGCAGAGGCGAGAGCGTGGCGATAGGGAGGCTCGAGAGGTATTGCGCCGACTACGAGCGGGACAATGGCCTAGTGGGCGTGCCGCAGATGGCTCTGCCCAACGGGCATAAGGTCGCGGTCGTCGGCGCGGGGCCGGCCGGCCTCACATGTGCAGGCGACCTGGCCAAGATGGGCTATGCCGTCACGATCTTTGAGGCGCTCCACGCCCCCGGTGGTGTGCTGATATACGGCATACCGGAGTTCAGGCTTCCGAAGGCCATCGTCCGTCAGGAAGTGGACTACGTGAAGAGTCTCGGTGTGGAGATCGCGCTTGATGTGATCATAGGCAGGACGATCACCGTGGATGAGATGTTCGAGCAGGGGTGCAAGGCGGTATTCCTGGGGACAGGCGCGGGATTGCCCAAGTTCATGGACATCCCGGGAGAGAACCTCAACGGCGTGTATTCGGCCAATGAATGGCTCACCCGGACTAACCTGATGAAGGCATACATGTTCCCTGAGTACGACACCCCGATAGTCTGCGGCAAGAGGGTTGCGGTGGTGGGCGGCGGCAACGTGGCGATGGACTCTGTCAGGTGCGCGCTGCGGCTTGGAGCAGATGCATCCCATATCATTTACCGGCGCAGCGAAGTGGAGATGCCGGCACGGCTCGAAGAGATCGAAAACGCCAAGGAAGAGGGCGTCATATTCGACCTGCTGACTAACCCTGTGAAGGTGCACGGCAACGATAAGGGCTGGGTCTCTGGAATCGAGTGCACCCGGATGGAACTAGGCGAGCCTGACGAATCAGGCCGGCGCCGGCCGGTGGAGGTCAAAGGCTCGAACTTCGTGATGGAGGTAGACACGGTCGTGATGGCGCTCGGCACGAGCCCGAATCCGGTCATCTCGCAGGTGACTCCGGGCCTGAAGACTCACAGGTGGGGCGGCCTGATTGCGGACGAAACCACAGGGCTCACGACTCGCGAGGGTGTCTACGCGGGCGGCGACGCCGTCACGGGCTCCGCGACGGTTATCCTGGCCATGGGAGCGGGCAAGCGGGCGGCAGAGGCGATCGACGCCTATATCAGGTCGAGATAGCCTCAGGGAGAGCATGCGGACGGTCGGGACAACCGCGGGCTCTCGGGACGACAAGAACAGGGAATGGGGATGCCGGTATTGGCCAGACCCCTTGGCGCGCTGACAGTAAGGGAACTCACCCACATGATCCGGGACCTTCTCCAGGGAGCGTCGGAGCTTCAGGGTGTCTGGGTGCGTGGCGAGATCTCAAACTACAGGCGGCACACGTCTGGCCACCTGTATTTCACGCTGAAGGACGACACCGCGTCTGTGCGCTGCGTTATGTTCCGCAGCAAGGCTTCCCGGATGAAGTTCGAACCGGAGGACGGGATGGCCGTCCTCGCCTACGGCTCAGTGAGCGTCTATGAGCGGGACGGGCAGTACCAGCTGTATGTTGACGACATCCAGCCTGACGGCATCGGCTCGCTCTACAAGGCCTATCTCCAGCTGAAGGCCAGGCTCGAGGCGGAGGGCTTGTTCGAAGCAGCGCTCAAACGACGGCTGCCCGCGCTGCCTCGCAGGGTCGGGGTCGTCACCTCCATAAAGGGAGCCGCCGTCCGGGACATCATAAACATCGCCCGCCGGCGGCACCCTGGAGTGCGCCTTGTGCTGTGTGAAGTGCTCGTGCAGGGAGAGGCTGCTCCGGACGACATCGTCCGGGGGCTTGAGATGGTCGTGCAGGTCCCAGAGGTGGACGTCGTCATCCTCGGGCGCGGCGGGGGGTCCATCGAGGAGCTGTGGGCCTTCAACTCGGAGAAGGTGGCGCGCGCGATACGCGCGTGTCCCGTGCCGGTTGTTTCGGCCATCGGTCATGAAACCGATTTCACGATAGCAGACTTCGCTTCCGACGTGCGCGCTCCGACCCCTTCCGCGGCTGCGGAGCTCGTGGTGCCGGACGCCGAAGAAACATGCGCCAGGACGATTGTACTCAGGGACAGGGCGAAACAGGCCGTATCCCGTATGCTGGCCGAGAAGCGGTACGCGCTTGGAAGCCTCGTCTCAAGGCCTGTGCTGCGCCGTCCAGAGGACCTTGTGAACGAGCGGCGGCAGGCTTTGGATGACCTGCTGAAGGACGCGCTCTCGTGGACCCGCCGGCTCGTGGAGAACAAGGACGCCCAGGCCAGGTCGTTGGTCGGGCGCCTGGAGGCTCTGAGCCCCCTCAAGATCCTTGCGCGTGGCTACGCCATCTGCTCGGATGCATCTGGCGAATTGCTGAAGTCGGTCCGGGCGGTCGACCTGCGGGAAGTGGTCGGCGTCCGGCTATCGGACGGCAGGCTTGAGTGCGAGATAAAAGGAAAGACGGCATGGAATCCAGGAGGTAAGGAAGAGGATGGCGGAGCAAGATAAGCCCAGCTTCGAGGCATCGCTCGCGCGGCTCGAGGAGATCGTAAGGCTGCTCGAGGCGGGCGACCTTGGCCTTGACGCCGCCCTGCGCCTCTATGAAGAAGGGGTCAAACTGTCCGGCCACTGTGCGCGGCTGTTGGATGGTGCGGAGAAGCGGATCGAGCTGGTGACCCGGGCCAAGGACGGGGCATTGGAACTCGAGGAGTTCAAGGTGGAAAGATAGCATCATGCGATTCAGGGACCATCTCGACTCGAGCGCTGGGCTGGTAGACGGCGAACTCCGGCGCCTGCTGTCATCCCAGGCAGGCGTGCCGTCGCCTCTGGCACAGGCGATGGAATACGCGGTGTTCGGCGGCGGCAAGCGACTGAGACCCGCGATGCTGCTGTTCGTCAACAGCATGTACCGCGGACCCGACGCCGCGGTGGTCGCGGCGGCTGCGGTAGAACTCGTGCATACGTATTCACTCGTGCACGACGACCTGCCGGCGATGGATGACGACGCCGTGCGCCGGGGCAAGCCCACAGTCCATGTGGCGTTTGACGAAGCCACCGCGATCCTGGCCGGAGACGGCCTGCTCACGCTCGCGTTCGAGGCGCTGGCATCATCGGTGTCTGAAGGCGTGCCGGGGAACGTCGCGGCCGGCCTTGCGCTGGAGCTCGCGCGGGCGGCGGGTCCTGGGGGCATGGTTGGCGGGCAGGCGCTCGACATGGGAGCGACCTCCGGCACACCTGCGCCCACGATCGAGCGAATCCACGAGCTGAAAACGGCCCGGATGTTCTGCGCCAGCGCGAGGATGGGGGCCATCCTCGGAGGCGCTCCGCGGGAGGATCTGCAGGCTCTGACGGACTACGCGCTTCACTTCGGAGCGCTGTACCAGGCTGCCGACGATTTGGAGGACTTCGCGGGGCAGGACGGCGTCCGCGACAAGATCACATATCCAGTGATATGCGGCGTCGAAGCCACGAGCGATAGGATCGCGCTCAAGGCCACCCTGGCTCTGGAGAGCCTTGTACCGTTCGATGACCGTGCATGGTGGTTGCGCGACCTAGTGAACTACGTCAAGTCGAGGTAATGCTCATGGGATTGATCGCCGCACTCAAGGGTCACAAGATACTCTTGTCTCCGCTGCTCGCATGGCTATGTGCGCAGGTGCTCAAGGTGGCTTTCTCTTTCAGGAAGGACTCCGGCTTCGATTTCGAGCTGCTTGTGGGCCCGGGCGGCATGCCGAGCGCGCATAGCGCGCTGGTTACCGCTCTTGCCACAATCGCGGGGCTGGTCCATGGCTGGGATTCGGACGCGTTCGCCATAAGTTTCGTGCTGGCCATGCTCACCATGTACGACGCAGCGGGCATACGCAGGTCCGCAGGCAGGCAGGCTCGGATCTTGAACCAGATCATGCATGAGTGGCATGCTTCCAAGACGTTCAGGGATGTCAGGCTGAGGGAACTCCTGGGCCATTCGCCCTTCGAGGTGTTCGCAGGAGCCCTTCTTGGCATCGTCACCGCGATCCTGGTGCATGCTTCCTGAGTACGGCGGAACAAATGCGCGGCGGGGCCATACTTAGGAACTGGGAGAACGGTGAAAGGTCAAGTGATCTAGTTTGAACGGTTTGTTGGATGGGATCCACGGGCCTTCGGACCTCAAGAGGCTCAATGCCCGCGACCTACAAGCTCTGGCATCGGAGATCCGGGAGAAGATAATCCGGACCGTCGCCTGCACCGGGGGCCACCTCGGGGCAAGCCTCGGCGTGGTTGAACTCACGATTGCGCTCCACAGGGTCTTCGACTCACCTCGGGACAAGATAGTCTGGGACGTCGGACACCAGTGCTACCCTCACAAGCTCGTCACAGGGCGTTCCAGCAGGTTTGCCAGCCTCAGGCAGTTCGGGGGCCTGTCTGGTTTCCCAAAGAGGCAGGAAAGCCCGCACGACGCCTTCGGCACGGGCCATGCGAGCACATCGATATCCGCCGCGATGGGCCTCGCCGCAGCGCGGGACCTGTCCAAGGACAACTACCATGTCGTGGCCGTCATAGGCGACGGTGCGACGACAGGAGGCATGTCCTTCGAAGCTCTGAACCACGCCGGAAGGGAAAAGACCCGCATCATCATCGTCCTCAACGACAACGGCATGTCCATTTCATCGAACGTTGGAGCCCTCGCCCAGTACCTTGCGCGCATACGCACCGGTCCAGCCTACCGGAGAGCCAAAGGCGACATCGAGAAGTTCCTCAGGAGGATTCCTCTCGCCGGACAGAGTGTGGCAGACGTGTGCCGCAGGATAAAGGACAGCTTGAAATACCTGGTGGTGCCCGGAGTGCTGTTCGAGGAGCTGGGGTTCACCTATCTTGGCCCTGTGGACGGGCACAACACCAGCGAACTTGAGGCGATCCTGAGGCACGCCCGCGACTCCTCGGGGCCGACCGTCGTTCATGTCGTCACGCGGAAGGGCAAGGGTTACCAGCTCGCCGAGCAGGACCCCGGCGTCTTCCACGGTCCCGGTCCGTTCGACCCGGAGACCGGCCATCCGGTGAAACCGGGCGGCAGACCTTCGTACAGCTCCGCCTTCGGTTCGGCGCTGAGAGATATCGCGCGCCGCGACCCCAGGGTCGTCGCGATAACCGCAGCGATGGCGGACGGCACCGGGCTGGCGGGCTTCGCCAGGGAGTTCCCGGACCGTTTCTTCGACGTTGGCATCGCCGAGCAGCATGCCGTGACCCTGGCGGCGGGTATGGCCGCGGGAGGGCTTTCGCCTGTCGTCGCGGTCTACTCGACTTTCCTGCAGCGTGCCTATGACCAGGTCAACCACGATGTGTGCCTTCAGAAGCTGCCGGTGGTCTTCGCGCTCGACCGTGCCGGCATCGTCGGTGAGGACGGAGAGACTCACCAGGGTGTCTTTGACATCACATACCTTTTGCCGGTACCCAACCTTGCATTGATGGCGCCTTCCTCGGCCGGCGAACTCTCGGCGATGCTTGACCTGGCGATCGCATCGCGCGGCCCCTGCGCGATCAGGTACCCGCGCGGCGAGGTCGCTCCGCCCCGGGACTCTGCGCCGGTAGAATGGGGAAAGGCTGAGGTGGTCAGAAGGGGCCAAGACCTCTGCATCGCGGCGGTGGGCCACTGCCTCGACGCATGCCTGGAGGCGGCGGATAGACTCAAGGAACGCGCCGTCAAGGCCACGGTCCTGAACCTGCGCTTCTTGAAGCCTCTGGACTGGGAGACTGTCAGGACACACGCCTTCAAGACCAGGGCGCTGCTCGTGGTGGAAGAAGGCGCCGGGATCGGGGGCGCCGGTTCCCTCATAGTAAGCAGACTCGCGCAGGAGCAGGGGGCGCGTGCCGTCGTATTCGACAGTGTGGCCGTACCGGACGCCTACGTTGAACATGGAGCCGCGGAGGCGCTGAGAGAGCGACTTGGCCTGGATGCGCCGGGAATCGCGGAGCGCGCGCTTTCGCTCTGTCAGAGATGACCTCCAGCGTAGGCCCACAGACGGAAGGCGGTGGCGATGACGGGGGAGAGGACCCGGCTCGACGCGGCACTGGTGGCGAGGGGCCTCGCGGAAAGCAGGCAGAAGGCCCAGGCGCTTGTCATGGCTGGGCTGGTCAGTGTGGGCGGCGTGGTCGCCGAGAAGCCCGGCCAGAGAATCCCGGCCGAATCGCATATCGAGGTGAAGGGTCCCGCCATACCTTATGTCAGCCGCGGAGGGCTGAAGCTCGAGGCGGCGCTGCGTGAGTTCGCGGTGCCGGTCAACGGGGCGTGCGCGCTCGACGTGGGCTCTTCCACCGGCGGGTTCGTCGACTGCCTGCTGCAGCACGGCGCGCGGAAGGTCTACGCGGTCGACGTCGGTTACGGGCAACTCCACCACAAGCTGCGCCAGGACCCACGCGTCATTCTCCTCGAGAGGACAAACGCCAGGTACCTCAGCAGCGATATGATCTTGGAGAAACCCACGGTCGTCACGATGGATGTGTCCTTCATCTCCATCACGAAAATCGTGCCTGCGGTCACCCACGCCTGCGACACCCCGTTTCACCTGGTGGCACTGGTGAAGCCTCAGTTTGAGGCCGGCAGAGGGCAGGTGCCTGGGGGAGTGGTGAAGTCTGAAGAGACTCACAGGCAAGTCCTCGAGAGCGTCTCCAGTTTTCTCAAAGCCGAGGGATTCCGGTGTCTCGGTCTCATGCCTTCTCCAATCAGGGGCCCGGAGGGCAACATCGAGTTTCTCCTCTATGCCGTCCACTCTCCGGGTGACGGAGCGGGCCTGACCTCAAAAGAAATAGATGAAGCAGTCGCCAGGGCGCACAGCTCTGCTTGTGGTCCGCCGCGCAGTTGAAGGAGACGTGTTATTTTATGCAGAATAGCATGCAGGTCCTATACAGGCTGGACAGGAGACTCCATGCGAATAGCCATCTTCCCGAACCTCAGCAAGACGGATGCACTGAAGTACACGGTGGCCACCGGCGAGTTCTTGAGCCAGAGAGGCGTCGAAGTCATCCTGTCTCCCGATGTCAAAGGACTGGCCGGCAACTGGGACGCTGTCCCCCCCAGCGAATGGTCGAGCGTCGCCGACTACTGCGTGGTGCTGGGCGGCGACGGGACACTGCTGGCTGCCGTCAGGGCCACGGCACCGGGCCAGATCCCGCTGCTCGGAGTAAATCTCGGCCATCTCGGGTTCTTGACCGAAGTGGAGACTCCGGACCTCTTTCCGACGCTGGACAAGTTCCTCAGGGGCGAGTTCTTCATCGAACGCAGGTCAATGCTCGACATCAGGGTAGAGCGGGAAGGCGGCGTGGCATCTGAGTTCAGCGCGCTGAATGAAGTCGTCGTCGCCAAAGGCCCGTTTGCCCGGCTGATCCGGGTCAACATCTGGGTGGATGACCGCTACATAGACACATTCCCGGGCGACGGCCTCATAGTCTCGACGGCCACCGGCTCCACCGCGTATTCCCTGTCCGCAGGCGGGCCTCTGGTGAGCCCTGAGGTTTCTTGCATACTGATCACGCCCGTGTGCCCTCATAGCCTGTATTCGCGCGCTATGGTCATATCCAGCAGGAGCAGGGTGGGCATCAGCTTCGCGGGCTCGCCAGAGCATGTCTTCTTGACGGTGGATGGCCAGCAGGGCGCGGGACTGGAGCCAGGCGATGTGGTTTCTGTGTCGCGGGCCGAAAGACAGGCGCATCTCGTGAGGCTGAAGGACTGGAATTTCTTTGAGGTCCTCCGAAAAAAGATGAAAGAAGGACACAGCGGCGCTGATCACTAGAAAACACTCGCCGGGAGGTAGGGGCCCATGAAAGCAAGACGCCAGATGAAGATACTCGAAATCGTCCGCGCAGGCGTGGTGGAGACCCAGGAAGAGCTCGCCCACAAACTGCGCGCAGAGGGCATAGACGTCACACAGGCGACCATCTCCCGGGACATAAAGGAGCTCATGCTGCTCAAGGTCCCCACCGGGGACGGCAGGTACAGGTACGCGCTGCCTGAGGACCAGTACACGTCAAGCGCGGGGGAGCGCATGAAGCGCGTGCTGGAGGACTATTGCCTGGGATTTGACTACAGTGAAAACATCATCGTCGTCCGGACACTATCGGGAATGGCTCCCGGCGTGGGCGAGGCGATGGACGCATTGCGGTGGAAGGAGATCGTGGGCACGGTCGCGGGAGACAACACGCTGCTGGTCGTCGTCAGGCCCAAAGAATCTGTGCCGTATGTGCTGGAACGTATGCGCGGGTTTGTGCGGTAGCCAGCAATGCTCGCCGAAATCACCATCGAGAACCTGGCCATCATAGATAAGGTTACGCTCGGGCTCGGAAGCGGTCTGAACGTGCTCACAGGGGAGACCGGAGCGGGCAAGTCCATCATCATCGACGCCTTCCAGATCGTTCTCGGCGCCCGGTGTTCCGCCGACGTGGTGCGGGAGGGCGCCGAGCGCGCCGTCATCGAAGCTTTCTTTGACTCGATCCCCGCGTCTCTCGCGGCAAGGGTGCGCTCGTGGGGTTTTGAGTGCGACGATAGCCTGGTGCTTGCCAGAGAGGTCTACCAGGGTTCCAAGTCCGTGGCCCGCATAAACGGCAGGCTGGCAACGGCCCACATGCTCCGCGAAGTCGCGTCCGAACTGGTGGACGTGCACGGCCAGGGAGAGTACCAGCAACTTCTCGATACCTCGCGGCACGTCTTCTTGCTCGACTCATTCGCCGGGCAGGAAGCCTCTGACCTCACGAGCCAGGTATCCGGTCTCGTTTCGCGCCTCGCGGAGGTCCGCGCGATGATTCGCGATCTCTCTGATGACAAGAGCCGCGCGAGGGAGGCCGGCTTGCTGCAGTTCCAGCTCAACGAAATATCGGAGGCTCGCCTCAGGGAAGGCGAAGAGGAAGACCTTGCCCAAGAACGGCGGGTTCTGTCTTCGGCGCAGAAGCTTCTCGAGGCGTACGCAGCATCCTACGATCTCGTCTTTGGCGGGGCAGGGGAGCAGGCCTCGGCGGCCGATGTGGCGGAACAGGCAAAGAGCGTTCTCGGGGAAGCCGCCCGTGTCGATCACGATTCGAAGCCCGCGCTTGACGCGCTCGAGCAGGCTCTCGTGTGGCTTGAGGAGGCCGGGCTCCATCTCCGCAGGCGCCGCGACATCATGAGGCCTGACCCTGAAAGGCTTGCCTGGGTCGACGACCGGCTTGCTTTCATAGGCCAGCTGAAACGGAAATACGGCGATACCATCGCCGAGATACTTGAGTGGACGAAGAGCGCGTCGCTCGCGCTCGACCAGCTCCGGCATGCGGAAGAGAAAGTCGCTGAACTGCGGCAGACAGAAGGAACCCTCCTCGACTCCCTCGGATCGGCCGCGTTGGGCCTTTCCGATGTACGGCACGAAGCTGCCGGCCGCCTTTCGGCGATGGTCGCGGACGAGCTTACGGGGCTCGGCATGAAGGACACGCAGTTTGACGTGCACTTCGATTGGACGCCGGACCCCACAGGGCCCTCCATGAGGGGCGAGCGCGTGAGAGTGGGGCCCGTGGGAGCGGACAGCGTTGAGTTCCTGCTCAGCCCGAACCCCGGCGAGCCGTTACGACCTCTCGCCAGGATCGCGTCTGGAGGCGAGATGTCGAGAATCATGCTCGCGCTGAAGGCCGTGCTCGCAAGGACGGAAGGCATCCCGATACTTGTGTTCGACGAGATAGACGCCGGGATCGGCGGCGACGCGGCGTATGCCATCGGCTCCAAACTCGCGAAGGTCGCAGAATGGGCGCAAGTGCTGTGTGTGACACACCTCGCCCAGATCGCGGCATTCGCCCGCCGCCACATTGTGGTCTCCAAACGCACCGTATCGGGCCGGTCGGTCACAAGCGCGACGCCGGTCGACGGCGACACCAGGCTCGCCGAAATGTCCCGCATGATCGGCGGTCCTGCGACGCGAGCATCTCTCGAGCACGCGGAGGAGATACTGGTGAGGGCTCGCGGCACGATGACGCAATTGTAGCGGCGGAAAACCACCGGAGGCGCGCGGTCTTGGCACTGGCGCGTATTATGTCTACCACACCACTGGGAGAAAATGTCCCGGTGTTTCTTTTTTTGCCTGCTCAACGATTTGCCCACCCCAGTTCTGCTGAATAGTGGGCGTCACCTTATGTCGACCTGAAAGGATAATGCCATCCTGCCGGTGAGACCATGAAAACGCAAGCAAGAAACCAACAAAGCGCGAAATGAGGTGATGCACCGCCGTGCAGGACAGCCAGAAGACTGTGGCGGTCTGTTGAGACGGTCGAGGAGACGCACGCTCATCCTAATCCTGGTAATCGCCTCCGTAATTTGGAGCCGCCCCTTGATCAGTTTCCTCCAGTTCCCTGCACAGGTAAGGCTATCAGAGTCGCAAACGAGAGAACTCCATCCTGGTCTGCCGTTCGTTACCGCAAGAGCTGGCGAGAACCGGGTGCTCTCCATCGAGCCGGCAAAGGTCGGAACGAACGCCTTCTACGGGGCACCGGTAAGCCTCAGAGCTCTGGCCGAAGGCAAGGTCACGGTCGAGTTCAAGCTCTTCGGGCGAATCCCGGTGAGGAAGATAACGGTCGAAGTCGTTCCCCGGCTGATGTTGTCTCTTGGCGGGCACTCGATAGGTGTGCTGCTCCAGGCCGACGGCGTGATCGTGACTCGCACATCTCTGGTGCAGGACGACGCAGGCAATAGCTGGTCTCCTGCCCGGACTGCCGGAGTGCTGCCGGGGGATGTGATCACGAAAGTTGACGGACAGAGCATCCACAGCGAAGAAGCTCTTGCACAAGCCTTAGACGAAGCAGGGCGCCAGGGTAGGCATGCGGTGCTGGACATAAAGCGCGGGAAGGCTGTTTTCACAAGGCCGGTCAAGCCCGTGCTGTGTCGCGAGACCAAGAGGTACCGCATCGGACTCTATGTGCGTGACGGAGCGGCTGGGGTGGGTACACTGACATTTTTCGACAATGAGACTCACCGCTTTGCAGCCCTAGGGCACATAATCACCGATGGTGAAACGGGGACTCCGGTCTCGGTCTACAATGGGCGAATAGTGCGAGCCCAAGTCACGGGAATAGAAGAGGGGAAGAAGGGGAAGCCAGGGGAGAAGCTGGGCGTGTTTGTCCAGGAGAGCGATGTGATAGGCTCGATCGACGCAAACACGGAATTCGGAATAGGCGGCACGCTCTACCATGAATTGAAGAACCCAGCCTATGACCAGCCGCTTCCCATGGCATTGGCGAGTGAAGTGGTCGAGGGGCCCGCCTCGATGGTAACGGTGGTGGAAGGGCAGCGTCTTGAGATGTTCGACGTTATCATACAGAAGGTGTCCTACCAGAGCAGGCCACAGAGCAAAGGCATGGTCATAAAGATCGTCGACCAGCGGCTGCTCAGCCGGACAGGCGGGATAATCCAGGGGATGAGCGGGAGTCCGATAGTCCAGGGCGGTAAAGTGGTTGGAGCCATAACCCATGTCCTGGTGAACGATCCGACAAGAGGCTTCGGGGTCTTCGCTGAGTGGATGGTGGAGACAACCGGAATCTGGCCACGAGCCAGCAAGAGCGCTGGGCGCGCAATTGGCGCCCAGCGTCTTGTTTTGACGAACTGTGGGGAAAATTTTTCGGGATAGGTCAAAAGGAAACTCAAGAGAACGACGAGAAGCCCCCAATATGGTAATTTACGGAAAAGGAGGCACCATAATTGGCTCGGACCCGTGTCATGGTTGCAGATGACAACCGCGAATTCTGCGAGCTCCTGAGGGAGTATTTCGACGGGCAGGAGGACATGGAAGTCGTGGCGGTGGCACACAACGGTTTGGAGGCCATCGACTTCATCATGCGCTCGGAGCCAGATGTCGTCATTCTTGACATCATAATGCCTCATCTTGACGGGATCGGCGTCCTGGAGCGGCTTTCGCAGATGGACTTGAAGAAAAGGCCGAAAATCGTCATGCTCACCGCGTTCGGTCAGGAGAAAGTGACCCAAAAAGTCATCCAGATGGGCGCAGACTACTACGTTCTCAAGCCTTTCGACCTCGAAGTGCTCACCAGCCGGGTCCGGCAAATGGTGGGCAACGGTCAGGAGATGACCCGGCCGCAGGCTGCGCCCAAGCCCAAGACCATGGATGTGGAAGTCACCGGCATCATCCACGAAATCGGGATCCCCGCCCACATCAAAGGGTATCATTACCTCCGTGACGCCATAGTGATGGTGGTCTCAAGGGTCGAGCTTCTGAGCGCCATAACCAAAGAACTCTACCCGAGCATAGCCGGCAAGTACAAGACCACACCGTCCAGAGTCGAGCGCGCCATCAGGCATGCGATAGAGGTGGCCTGGAACAGGGGCAACCTTGACCTGATCAACTCGATATTCGGCCACACCGTGAGCCAGGACCGTGGAAAGCCGACGAATTCCGAGTTCATCGCGATGATCGCCGACAGGCTCCGGATGGGGATGAAGTCCTGACTCCGGGCGAGAGCAGGATCCCACGACCCGAAACCAGAACCAGCCGCCTCCGGCCTGCCGAGCTGGGTGCGACATGTCAAAACGCCGCCGAAGAGGCGGCTTTTGTCTTTTGCCGGCTGAAATGCGGCTTGGTGGTGTCTCCAGCGCGTGCCACCGGGCGAACCCGAGACGACCCAAAGGGCGTAGGGAGGCCAAGAACGAATATGGCGAATTGGACTAGAAAGAGAGGTTTTTGGACGCCGGGCGTTGAAGGAAGTGTCGGTTTCGGGCAGATCGCTGAAACCGGGTCCCGGAGGTGTGTGTGTTGCCTTCTCGAATCCTCGCATTGAACCCGGGTTCGACCAGCACGAAGCTGGCGCTTTTCGAAGACGACAAGATGACCTGGGAATCCAACATCGTGCACCCGACTCACGAACTAGCCCGCTTCAGGAGGATCAGCGAACAGTTTCCCGTCAGGCTCACCGCAATCGAATCTGAGCTCGGAGCATCTCCTGCCAAAGGCACGCGCTTTTCGGCGATAGCGGCGAGGGGAGGGCTGCTCCGGCCTGTCGACGCGGGGACCTACCGTGTGACGGCGAGCATGGTGCAAGACCTTCAGGAGGCGAAACGCGGGGAACACGCGTCGAACCTTGGGGCCATCATCGCCTTCGAGCTCGCGTCGAAATGGGACGTGCCGGCCTACATCGTCGATCCTGTGTCGGTCGATGAGTTCTGCCCGGTTGCGCGGGTCACCGGCCTGCCTGACCTGGAGAGAAAGAGTTTTCTCCATGCCCTGAATGTCCGGGCGGTGGCAAGGCTTGCGTGCAGGGACCTCGGCGTTGCGTTCGATGACGCGAACCTGGTCGTCGTCCACCTTGGGAGCGGGACTTCGGTATGCCCTATCAGGAAGGGCCGGATCATAGACGTAAACAACGCAAACGAAGAAGGGCCGTTCTCGACGGAGAGAACAGGGAGCCTACCGGCCGGCGACCTGGTGAGGTTGTGTTTCTCCGGCAAGTATACCAGGGAGCAACTGATCAAGAGAATAACTTCGGAGGGGGGGATGTACGCCCACCTGGGCACAAAGGACGTGCGTGAGATGCTGGCACGTGTTGACAGAGGCGACGATAGGGCCCGGCTCGTCTTTGAGGCGATGATCTACCAGACGGGCAAGGAGATCGGTGCCATGGCCACCGTGCTCTGCGGGGATGTCGATGCTGTCATAATATCCGGCGGCGCCAGCTACTCTTCCAGGGTCACAGATGCGCTGAAAGCGATGGTCAGCTACATAGCGCCCGTTCTCATCTATCCAGGCGGCGATGAGATGGCTTCGCTTGCTGAAGGTGTCTTGAGGGTCCTGAGGGGAGAAGAAAGTCCCAAAGAGTACTAGAAGGTGGGGTGGAGTGATGCGCGATTTTGACGCGCTACTAGAAGAAGCAAGAAAACGCCAACCGGCCAGGGTGGTTGTCGCCGCGGCCGGAGATCCAGATGTGATCGAAGCAGTGGAAAAAGCCACCCAGCTGGGTATCGTCTCCACGGGCGTGCTCGTTGGAGACCGGGCTATCATCGAGAAGGCGGCGGGTTCGCTCGGGCTCGACTCATCCAGGCACCGGATCGTGCATGCGGCCAGCCACGGTGAGGCCGCGAGGCAGGCCGTCGCGCTGATCCGGGAGGGCGAGGGCGACATCCTGATGAAGGGTTACATCGGGACCGCCGACTTGCTACGGGCGGTGCTCGACAAGGAACAGGGCCTGAGGACAGGCAATATGCTGACCCATGTGGCGGTGGTTGAGCACTCGGCATACCACAAGCTGCTCGTGGTCAGCGACGGCGGTCTCAACATCGCTCCGGATCTCAAGATGAAACTTGACATCACCCAGAACGCCATCAACGTGGCCATCGCGATGGGTGTGAAAGAGCCGAAAGTCGCGATGCTTTCCGCCCAGGAACTCGTCAACCCGGACATGCCGTCGAGCACGGACGCCGCTCTCGTGACGAAGGCGGCGGAGAGAGGCCAGATCAAGGGCGGCATCGTTGACGGCCCGCTGGCAATGGACATCGCCGTGTCTAAGGAAGCGCTCGAACACAAGAAGATAAAGAGCGCTGTGGAAGGCGACGCCGATGTGCTGATAGTGCCGAACATAGAGACAGGCAATATCCTGCTGAAAGGGCTCCAGTATATCGCAGGCGCTTCGTGGGCAGGCATCGTCGTGGGAGCGAAAGTGCCGATCATCCTCGTGTCGCGCGCAGACCACGCAAGAGCCAAACTGCTCTCGATAGCCCTGGCTCGACTGGTCATGTAGGCCAAATCTCTCGTTGGGGGGAGACGATTTGGTATCGAGTGCCCGCTTGGCGGGTCCGCAGAAGTGGCGGATCCTTGCATTGAACCCGGGTTCCACGTCCACAAAGGTCGCGCTCTACAGCGGAAGGGATCTCCTCAAGAGCACGTCTCTCCACCATTACGTCGAGGAGTTCAAAGGGCGTGCCCTGATAGATCAACTACCGGTGCGTATGAGGAGCGTCAGGGAGTTCATCAAGGGCGAAACGTGGATAGACGCGGCGGTGGGAAGAGGGGGCCTTCTCCACCCGCTGAAGAGCGGCGCGTATGCGGTTAGCGAAGACATGCTCCAAGACCTCAGGAGTTCGAGGTACGGCGTTCACGCCTCGAACCTCGGGGCCTTCATGGCGAAGGCCTGTGCAGACATGTTCTCGCCGCGGATTCCTCCGATCGTCGTCGACCCAGTGGTCGTCGACGAACTGGAGGACTTGTCGCGCCTCTCCGGGATGCCCGATATCGAGCGAAGGAGCGTCTTCCACGCGCTCAACCAGAAAGCCGTCGCCCGTAAAGTCGCCGCAGGACTGGGAAAGAAGTACCAGGAGACGCGGCTGGTGGTGGCGCACATGGGCGGGGGCATCACGGTGGGAGTCCACAAGTATGGACGCGTGGTCGATGTGAACAACGGTCTGGACGGTGACGGCCCGATGAGCCCGGAACGTTCCGGCGTGCTGCCGGCGACCCAGCTTGTGGAACTCTGTTTTTCTGGCAAGTTCAGCCTGGCTGACATGGAGCGTCGTGTCGTCGGCGAGGGCGGCTTCGTGGCGCACCTGGGCACGAACGACTGCAGGGTGGTCGAGCAGCGGGCTTTGTCGGACCCGAAATCGGCGCTGTTGCTTGATGTGCTGAGCTACCAGGTGGCCAAGGAGATAGGCCGGGGGCTGGCAGTCCTCGGCGGAAAGGTCGACGCCATCGTGCTGACAGGCGGCCTCGCCCGTTGCAGCACGATATGCGAGGCGATCGAGAAACGCGTTTCCAAGTATGGAACCGTGGTGCTGTATCCAGGCGAAGACGAGCTCCTGGCGCTGGCCGAGGGCGCCATCAGAGTGCTCGAAGGAGAAGACGAACCGCAGGTATACGAGAGGTCGCCCGGCTAGGCAGCGTCGTGCGTTTTCGATCCCGACATACCCAAAAAGAGGTGTTCTCTGGTGCCGAAGGTCGTGTTTTCCGAGGACAGGTGCAAGGGGTGCGAACTCTGTGTAGCTGTCTGCCCGCGAAAGATCATCTTCATGGCCTCCCGGATGAACGCGCGGGGGTTCCGGCCGGCTACCGTGACTGAGATGGATAAGTGCACCGGCTGCACGCTTTGCGCGCGTGTCTGCCCGGATACTGTGATCGAGGTCTACCGTGAAGCGCCGGCCAAGAAGGAGGGCTAGATATGGTGGAACCGGTCTTGATGAAGGGAAATGAGGCGATAGCCGAAGCCGCCATTCGCGGGGGGTGCCGGTACTTCTTCGGCTACCCGATAACTCCGCAGAACGAGATACCTGAGTACATGTCCTGGCGGCTGCCTGAGGTGGGCGGCGTGTTCTTGCAGGCCGAAAGCGAAGTTGCCGCGATCAATATGGTCTATGGGGCATCCGGCGCCGGAGGACGCGTCATGACGTCGTCGTCCAGTCCCGGCATCAGCCTGAAGCAGGAAGGCATCTCGTATATCGCCGCGGCCGAGCTCCCTTGTGTGATCGTGAACATGGTTCGTGGCGGCCCGGGCCTCGGTGGGATCCAGCCGGCGCAGTCGGACTACTTCCAGGCCACGAGAGGCGGCGGGCACGGCGACTACCGGCTGATAGTGCTGGGGCCGGGCACTGTGCAGGAAGCCGCCAACCTCATGATGCAAGCGTTCGACCTGGCGGAGAAATACCGGAACCCTGTGATGTTGCTCGGCGATGGTGTGCTCGGCCAGATGATGGAGCCCGTGGTTTTCCCGGAGTACCCAGGCCCGGCGCCGGTCGAGAAGGACTGCGTCACGGACGGCGCGAAAGGGCGCGAGCCCAGGATCATTAACACGCTCATGCTCGATCCCGATGATCTATACCGGCACAACCTGAAGTTGCAGGCGAAATACGCCCGTATCGCAGAGAATGAAGTCCGGTATGAGGAGTATCTGACGGAAGACGCGGAATGGGTGTTCGTGGCGTACGGCACGACTGCCCGCATCTGCAAGTCGGTGGTGGACCAGATCAGGCCCGAAGGCTACAGGGTCGGAGTGTTCAGGCCGATCTCGCTGTGGCCGTTCCCGAAAGCCCCGCTCGGAGACCTTGCGGGTCGCGTCAAGGGCATGCTCGTGGTGGAAATGAGCATGGGCCAGATGGTGGACGACGCGAAACTCGCGGTGGAATGCAAAGCGCCGGTCCACTTCTACGGGGTCGCGGGCGGGATTGTGCCGTCACGCGCGGACACAAGGAAGAAGCTCCTGCATCTCATGCAGGCCGTGAAGGGTGGTGACCAGCAGTGAGCCTCGTTTTCTCGCGACCGAAGTCCATGAGGGAGAAGGTCACGACCTACTGCCCGGGCTGCACTCATGGAGTCGCCCACAGGCTGGTGGCGGAAGTGCTGGACGAGCTGGACCTGAGGGAGAAGACGATCGGCATCGCTCCGGTGGGGT